>NZ_JANLNX010000105.1:0-39972 GCF_025466015.1 Pseudomonas sp. 5P_5.1_Bac1
GTGGTTTTGGGGGCGGGGCGGGGGGGCCCCCCCCCCCCACCAGTTTCTCCACCGCCTTGCTCGCGGCCACCATGCCGAAGGTGGCCGTGACCATCATCACCGCGCCTAAACCGCCGGCGCAGTCCAGCTTGACGCTCTCACCGGCAAAACTCTTCTGCAGGCAGATACCGCCCTCCACGTCCGGGTAACGCAACTGCTCGGTGGAAAACACGCAGGGCACGCCGTAGTTGCGGCTGACATTGCGCGAGAAGTTCCAGTCGCGGCGCAGCGTCGAGCGCACCCGCGACGCCAGCGGGTCGTTGACCGTGCGGTTGAGGTCGGCAACCTGGATCTTGGTCGGATCAAGCTGCCCGCCGGCGCCGCCGGTGCTGATAACGGTGATCTTGCGGCGTTTGCACCAGGCGATCAGCGCCGCCTTGGCCATCACACTGTCGATGCAGTCGATCACGCAATCGATCTCCTCGGTGATGTACTCGGCCATGGTGTCGCGGGTGACGAAATCCGCCACCGCATGCACCGTGCAATCCGGGTTGATAGCGCGCAGGCGCTCGGCGGTGACCTCGACCTTGGGCTTGCCGACATTGCCGTCCAGCGCGTGCAACTGGCGGTTGGTGTTGCTCACGCAGACGTCATCGAGGTCGAACAGCGAGATTTCGCCCACGCCGCTGCGGGCCATGGCTTCCGCCGCCCAGGAGCCGACGCCGCCAATACCGACCACCGCGACATGCGCGGCGCGCAGGCGTTGCAGGCCCTTCTGGCCGTAAAGCCGGGCAACACCGGCGAACCGTAGATCATCTGTAGTCATGGGCCCAACCCTGAAAAACCGGCGCGCATTATAGGCCCCTCGGGGAACAATGACAGCCCGCCCGGCACATCATCGGACGGTCCGCACATTGGTAATGATGGCACCAATGCTGCTAAGGTCCCGGCAAAATGTCCTACGCTACAAAAAGTCTTGGACGACAAACTACGGGATTCAGAACTTCATCCTCTGAAGGAAATCCAACGGCTGCCTGGTCATCGTTGCTGCAGTAAATGACTGAGCGTCGCCCTGGATCCGCGCACCTCGCGCTGGCCCGTTCCACCCTCCGGAACCCGAACTATCTATGTCATCGCGTAAATTTGGTCTCAACCTGGTGATTGTCATGGCGATCGCCGCGCTTTTCACTGGGTTCTGGGCGTTGATCAACCGCCCGGTTTCCGCTCCCGACTGGCCGGAGCAGATCTCCGGTTTCTCCTATTCACCGTTCCGGCTCGGACAAAGCCCACAGAAAGGTCAGTACCCGACCGAAGCCGAGCTGCGCGAAGACCTCGAGCAACTCAGCAAGCTGACCGACAGCATCCGTATCTACACCGTAGAGGGCACCCAGGCGGAAATCCCGCGTCTGGCCGAGGAGTTCGGCCTGCGGGTGACCCTCGGCGTGTGGATCAGCCCGGATCAGGAGCGCAACGAGCGGGAAATCCAGAAAGCCATCGAACTGGCCAACACCTCGCGCAGCGTCGTGCGGGTCATGGTGGGCAACGAGGCGTTGTTCCGCGAAGAGATCACCCCCGAGGCGCTGATCCAGTACCTCGACCGGGTCCGCGCAGCCGTCAAAGTGCCGGTGACCACCAGTGAGCAGTGGCACATCTGGAAAGAACACCCGGAGCTGGCCAAGCACGTCGACCTGGTGGCCGCTCACATCCTGCCGTACTGGGAATTCATCCCGATGAAGGACGCCGGCCAGTTCGTGCTCGACCGAGCACGCGACCTCAAGCACCTGTTCCCGCGCAAACCGCTGCTGCTGTCGGAAGTCGGCTGGCCGAGCAACGGCCGCATGCGCGGTGGCGCCGACGCCACCCAGGCGGACCAGGCCATCTACCTGCGCACCCTGGTCAACAAGCTGAACCGCCAGGGCTACAACTACTTCGTCATCGAAGCCTACGACCAGCCGTGGAAAGTCAGCGACGAAGGCTCGGTCGGCGCCTACTGGGGCGTGTTCAACGCCGCCCGCCAACAGAAATTCAACTTCACCGGCCCGGTCGTGGCGATCCCGCAATGGCGGGTGCTGGCGGTGGGCTCGGTGGTGCTGGCCTTGCTGTCGCTGACCCTGCTGCTGATCGACGGTTCGGCCCTGCGCCAGCGCGGGCGCACCTTCCTGACCTTCACCGCGTTCCTCTGCGGTTCGGTGCTGGTATGGATCGGCTATGACTACAGCCAGCAATACAGCACCTGGTTCAGCCTGACCGTTGGCATCCTGCTCGCCCTCGGTGCGCTCGGGGTGTTCATCGTGCTGCTGACCGAGGCCCACGAACTGGCCGAAACCGTCTGGAACAAACGGCGCCGGGAATTCCTGCCGGTGCACTCGGACGAAGCCTACCGGCCCAAAGTCTCGGTGCATGTGCCGTGCTACAACGAGCCGCCGGAGATGGTCAAACAGACCCTCGATGCGCTGGCAGCGCTGGATTATCCGGACTACGAAGTCCTGATCATCGACAACAACACCAAGGACCCGGCGGTCTGGGAGCCGATCAAGGCCCACTGCGAACTGCTGGGCGAGCGCTTCAAGTTCTTCCACGTCTCGCCCCTGGCCGGTTTCAAGGGCGGCGCGCTGAACTACCTGATCCCGCATACCGCCAAGGATGCCGAAGTGATCGCGGTCATCGACTCGGACTACTGCGTCGACCGCAACTGGCTCAAGCACATGGTGCCGCACTTCGCCGACCCGAAAATCGCCGTGGTGCAGTCGCCGCAGGATTACCGCGACCAGAACGAAAGCACCTTCAAGAAGCTCTGCTACTCCGAATACAAGGGCTTCTTCCATATCGGCATGGTCACCCGCAACGACCGCGACGCGATCATCCAGCACGGCACCATGACCATGACCCGGCGCTCGGTCCTGGAAGAACTGGGCTGGGCCGACTGGTGCATCTGCGAAGACGCCGAGCTGGGCCTGCGGGTGTTCGAAAAAGGCTATTCCGCCGCCTATTCCCACAACAGCTACGGCAAGGGGCTGATGCCGGACACCTTCATCGACTTCAAGAAGCAGCGATTCCGCTGGGCCTATGGCGCGATCCAGATCATCAAGCGCCACACCGCCAGCCTGCTGCGCGGCAAGGACACCGAGCTGACCCGTGGCCAGCGCTACCACTTCCTCGCGGGCTGGCTGCCGTGGGTCGCTGATGGCATGAACATCTTCTTCACTGTCGGTGCACTGCTCTGGTCGGCGGCGATGATCATCGTGCCGCAGCGGGTCGATCCGCCGCTGCTGATCTTCGCGATCCCGCCGCTGGCGCTGTTCTTCTTCAAGGTGGGCAAGATCGTGTTCCTGTATCGCCGCGCGGTCGGGGTCAACATGAAAGACGCCTTCGCCGCCGCGCTGGCGGGTCTGGCGCTGTCTCACACCATCGCCAAAGCGGTGCTGTACGGCTTCTTCACCACCAGCATTCCGTTCTTCCGCACACCGAAAAACGCCGACAGCCACGGCGTGCTGGTGGCGCTGTCGGAAGCGCGGGAAGAACTGTTCATCATGCTGCTGTTGTGGGGCGCGGCAGCCGGGATCTATCTGGTCCAGGGCCTGCCGAGCAATGACATGCGCTTCTGGGTGGCCATGCTGCTGGTGCAGTCGCTGCCGTATGTGGCGGCGCTGATCATGGCGCTGCTGTCGTCGCTGCCCAAACCGGTCGAAGCGGTAGAGCCGGCACAGGCATAACAAAAGCGGTGGGAGCGAGCCTGCTCGCGCCCACAATGACGACGTCCTGCCTCATCAAAAGGGCCCTTTTGGGCTCTTTTGCTATAAGATAACGCCCCAAAATCGTACCCCCCTGCCTTGCTCCCGGAGTCCCCCATGACGGCCCGCGCCGAACTCTCGCCCACCCTCGAACTGGCCTGCGACCTGATTCGCCGTCCCTCGGTGACCCCGCTCGACTTCGACTGCCAGAAACAGATGATGCAGCGCTTGGGCGACGCGGGTTTCATGCTGGAACCGATGCCCTTCGAGGACGTGGACAATTTCTGGGCCACCCATGGCACCCAGGACGGTCCCGTGCTGTGCTTCGCCGGTCACACCGACGTGGTGCCCACCGGCCCGGTGCAGGCCTGGCAGAACGACCCGTTCGACGCGCTGATCGACGCCGACGGCATGCTCTGCGGCCGCGGCGCCGCTGACATGAAAGGCAGCCTGGCGTCCATGATCGTCGCCACCGAGCGCTTCGTCGCCGACTACCCGAACCACCGCGGTAAAATCGCCTACCTGATCACCAGTGACGAAGAAGGCCCGGCCCACCACGGCACCAAGGCGGTGGTAGAGCGTCTGCGCGAACGCGGCGAGCGTCTGGACTGGTGCATCGTCGGCGAACCGTCGAGCACCACGCTGGTGGGCGATGTGGTCAAGAACGGTCGCCGTGGCTCCCTCGGTGCCAAGCTCACCGTTCGCGGCAAGCAAGGCCACGTGGCCTATCCGCACCTGGCGAAGAACCCGATCCACCTGGCCGCTCCGGCCCTGGCCGAACTGGCCGCCGAGCACTGGGACGAAGGCAACGCGTTCTTCCCGCCGACCAGCTTCCAGATTTCCAACCTGAACTCCGGCACCGGCGCCACCAACGTGGTTCCGGGCGACCTGACCGCGCTGTTCAACTTCCGCTTCTCCACCGAGTCCACCGTCGAAGGCCTGCAACAGCGCGTCGCGGCGATCCTCGACAAGCATCAACTGGAGTGGGACATCGATTGGGCGCTGTCCGGCCTGCCATTCCTGACCGAGCCGGGTGACCTGCTCGACGCCGTGTCGGCCAGCATCAAGGCGGTCACCGGCCGCGAGACCCACGCCTCCACCAGCGGCGGCACCTCCGATGGCCGCTTCATCGCCACCCTCGGCACCCAGGTGGTCGAGCTGGGCCCGGTCAACGCCACCATCCACCAGGTCAACGAGCGCGTTCTCGCCAGCGACCTCGATGTGCTGACCGAAATCTACTACCAGACCCTGATCCGGTTGCTTGCCTGATGCTCACCTGTCCCCTCTGCACCGCGCCGCTGAGCGCCCTCGACAACGGTGTCGGCTGCCCGGCCGGCCACCGTTTCGATCGCGCCCGCCAGGGCTACCTGAACCTGTTGCCGGTGCAGCACAAGAACAGCCGTGATCCTGGCGACAACCAGGCCATGGTCGAGGCCCGCCGCGACTTCCTCAACGCCGGCCACTACGCGCCGGTCGCCCGGCGCCTGGCCGAACTGGCCGCCGAACGCGCCCCCGGGCGCTGGCTGGACATCGGCTGTGGCGAGGGTTACTACACCGCGCAGATCGCCGACGCCTTGCCCGGAGCGGACGGTTACGCCCTGGACATCTCCCGCGAGGCGGTCAAGCGCGCCTGCAAACGCAGCCCGGCGCTGACCTGGCTGGTGGCGAGCATGGCCCGCGTGCCGCTGGCCGACGCCAGTTGCCAGTTCATCGCCAGCGTCTTCAGCCCGCTGGACTGGCAGGAGGCCCGCCGCCTGCTCAGCCCTGGCGGCGGCCTGATGCGGGTCGGACCGACCAGCGGCCACCTGATGGAACTGCGCCAGAAGCTCTACGATGAAGTGCGCGACTACGCCGACGACAAGCACCTGGCCCTGGTGCCGGCGGACATGGCCCACGCCCACGGTGAAACCCTGGAGTTTCGCCTGAGCCTGAGCCTCCCCGCCGACCGCGCCAACCTGCTGGCCATGACCCCGCACGGCTGGCGCGCCAGCGCCGAACGCCGCGCCGCGGTGATCGAGCAGGCCGAGCCGCTGGAAGTCACCGTTTCAATGCGCTACGACTATTTTGTGCTGCAAGACTGAGCCCTCCCGGAGATCCCCATGCGCCAACCCGATATCGAGATTTACCTGAAGGACGCCGACGTCGATCACAAGCAGATCGCCGCCTGGCTGGAGGCCGCGCTGGGTCCGTGCAGCGAATGGAAGCAGAAAGGCCAGACCTTCAAGTGCACCGCCGGTGACATTCCTGTTACCTGGTTGCCCAAGGCCGTAGGAAAATGGAACAGTCTTTACCTGGAAAGTGACAAGACCCCGTGGGAAGACGACATCGCCTGCGCCCGCGCCGCCTTTGCTGCGCTGAACGTCGAAGTACGTTGCGCACCGGGCACCTGGGTCGAGGAAGAAGGTGAAGACGACGCCGATCGCTGGATCCGGATCAGTGCCGATGGTGAAGAAGAGATTACCTGGAGAACCCACTGAGGGATCACTCGCAAGCTACAAGCTGCAAGAGGCACGGTCCACTTGCAGCTTATGGCTTGACGCCATTGCCGGCCTTCAGAGGCCTACGACGTCTTCCGCCTGAAGCCCTTTCTGGCCTTGGGTCAGGTTGTACTCAACCTGTTGCCCTTCGAGCAGGGTACGGTGACCCTCGCCACGAATCGCGCGGTAGTGAACGAAGACGTCCGCCCCGCCCTCACGCTGAATGAAGCCATAGCCTTTGGCGTCGTTGAACCATTTCACACTTCCAGTCTCACGAGACGACATCTGTAACACTCCGGATTTTTATTTTGGACTCGCCTTGTCGGCCAGGATTTTTACGGCCTGGACTACGCCGCTTGCTGATTAATCTTGCAAGTGGCGGACCGAGTATAAGACAGACATGAAATATTTTTTATGACCTGACCGCTTTTTGCTGAACTTGCGCGGATACGGCACACTTGCCCGTCAAGCTGCACTTGCGTCCCATTTTTCAGAGCAGACACCGTATGACCCGTTCTCCCCTGCGCCGCCTGATTTTCGGTGCCCTGCGCCGACTGTTGTACCTATGGGTTCGCTCCGAGACCATCAATCAGTCCTCCTTCACGCTCAACCTGGACCGCAGCCGTCCGGTGTTCTATGCTCTGCAATCGCCCTCGCTGACCGACCTCGCGGTCATTGACCGTGAATGCACCAAAGCAGGGCTGCCACGCCCGGTTCTGCCCGTCGCCGTCGGCGACCTGATGGAGCCGGCCGCCTTCTTCTACCTGACCCCGGAACCGGACTGGCTCGGCCGCCAATACAAGCGTGGCGCGCCGCCAACCCTTGGCCGTCTGGTCAGCGCGGTGAACCAGCAGCCGGAACAGGATGCGCAGATCATTCCGGTCAGCGTGTTCTGGGGCCAGTCACCGGCCAGCGAGTCGAGCCCGTGGAAACTGCTGTTCGCCGATAGCTGGGCGGTCACCGGGCGCCTGCGCCGGTTACTGACCATTCTGATCCTCGGTCGCAAGACCCGCGTGCAGTTTTCCGCGCCGATCCACCTGCGCGAGCTGGTCGATCACAACAAGGGCCACGAACGCACCGTACGCATGGCCCAGCGCCTGCTGCGGGTGCACTTCCGCAATCTGAAGAGTGCGGTCATCGGCCCCGACATCTCGCACCGGCGCAATCTGGTCAAGGGCCTGATCCACGACCCGCTGGTGCGCCAGGCCATCGCCGATGAAGCCGAGCGCGAGAAAATCCCGGTGGCCAAGGCCGAAGCCATCGCCCTGCGCTACGGCAACGAAATCGCCTCGGACTACACCTACACCGCCATCCGCTTCCTCGAAGTGGTGCTGAGCTGGTTCTGGAACAAGATCTACGACGGCATCAAGGTCAATCATATCGAGCAGGTCCAGGGCATCGCCCCGGGTCACGAAGTGATCTATGTGCCGTGCCACCGCAGCCATATCGACTACCTGCTGCTGTCCTACCTGCTGTTCCGCAATGGCCTGACCCCGCCGCACATCGCCGCCGGGATCAACCTCAACATGCCGGTGATCGGCGGCCTGCTACGGCGCGGCGGCGCCTTCTTCATGCGCCGTACCTTCAAGGGCAACCCGCTGTACACCGCAGTGTTCAACGAATACCTGCACACCCTGTTCACCAAGGGTTTCCCGGTGGAGTACTTCGTCGAAGGCGGACGCTCGCGCACCGGGCGCATGCTGCAACCGAAGACCGGCATGCTGGCGATCACCCTGCGCAGCTTCCTGCGCTCCTCGCGCACGCCGATCGTCTTCGTCCCGGTGTACATCGGCTACGAACGGGTGCTGGAAGGCCGCACTTACCTGGGCGAGCTGCGCGGGGCGAGCAAGAAGAAGGAATCGATCTTCGACATCTTCAAGGTGCTCGGCGCGCTGAAGCAGCGCTTCGGCCAGGTCTCGGTGAACTTCGGCGAGCCGATCCGCCTCGGCAACTTCCTCGACCAGCAGCAACCCGGCTGGCGCGAACAGCAACTCGGGCCGCAGTTCCGTCCGGCATGGCTGAACGAAACCACCTCACGCCTGGGTGAGAAAGTCGCCCAGCACCTGAACGAAGCGGCGGCGGTCAACCCGGTCAACCTGGTGGCGGTGGCGCTGCTGTCCACCAGCCGCCTGGCCCTGGACGAACGCGCCCTGACCCGTATTCTCGACCTTTACCTCGCGCTGCTGCGCCAGGTGCCCTACTCGCCGCACACCACCCTGCCGGAAGGCGACGGCCTGGCGCTGATCAGCCACGTGCGGGGCATGGACCTGCTGGCCGAGCAGCGTGATGCCCTGGGCCGGATCCTGTATCTGGACGAGCAGAACGCGGTGCTGATGACCTATTACCGCAACAACGTCCTGCACATCTTCGCCCTGCCGGCGCTGCTGGCGAGCTTCTTCCAGAGCAGCTCGCGGATGAGCCGCGAACTGATCCTGCAATACGCCCGTGCGCTGTACCCGTACCTGCAATCGGAGCTGTTCCTGCGCTGGGAGCTGGAGGAGCTGGACGGGGTGATCGACCAGTGGCTGCAAGCCTTCGTCGAACAGGGCCTGCTGCGCTACGAGAACGGCGTCTACCTGCGCCCGGCGCCGAGTTCGCGGCAGTTCGTGCTGCTGACCCTGCTGGCGCGGGCGATTACCCAGACGCTGCAGCGCTTCTACATGGCCACCTCGTTGCTCCTCAACAGCGGCCAGCACAGCCTCAGCGCCGAAGAGCTGGAAGACCTCTGCGTGGTGATGGCCCAGCGCCTGTCGATCCTGCACGGACTCAATGCTCCAGAGTTCTTCGACAAGAGCCTGTTCCGCCACTTCATCCAGACCCTGGTGGAGCAAGGCGTGCTGGTGCCGGACGACGCCGGCAAGCTGGGCTTCCACGAGAAACTCGGCGAACTGGCCGAAGGCGCGGCCAAGCGCGTGCTGTCGGCGGAAGTGCGCCTGTCGATCCGCCAGGTCGCCCTGCACCGCGAAGAACACGCCGGTCCCGAGCAGCCTTGAACCACGGGTAATCGACGAAAACTCCGACAGCACCGCGGGAAGTCGATTACCAAAAAATCCGCTAAAGTCCTCGATGCCGGCCACAAGCCGGCATCAAGGACAGGAGACTCCATGAAAAAACTCTTCACGCTGTGCTGCGCCTCGCTGCTGGCAGCCTGCTCAAGCCACACCCCCGACTCGAAAGCCACGCTGGACGGCGAGGTTTTCTACCTGCAACGCATCGCCCTGCCGCCCGCCGCCACACTCGATGTCAGCCTGATTGACGTCTCGCTGGCCGACGCACCCGCGGTGACCCTGGCACGCCAGAGCGGCAAGGTTTCCGGCCAGGTGCCGCTGCCTTTCCACCTGCAATACAACACCGCCCAGGTCAAACCCGGCCACCGCTACGCGGTGAGTGCGCGGATCGAGCTGGACGGCAAGTTGCTGTTCATCAGCACCGAACAGCACAGCGTCAAGCTCGACGGCAACGACCCACAACCGCTGCGGATCAAGGTTGATCAGGTCCGCTGATGTCCCCGCTCAATCGCTCCCCGATGAAGGATGCTGCCATGTTCCGCCCCGCTCTCACCTTTACCGGCCTGTGCGCAGGCCTGCTGCTGTCGGCCAGTGCCATGGCCCTGTCGCTTGGCGACCTGAGCCAGAAAGACGCCGCCGGCGGCCTGAAAGACGCCCTGACTCAAGGCGCGCAGATTGCCGTGAAACAACTGGGTGCGCCCGGTGGTTTCAGCAACAACCAGGACGTACGCATCGAACTGCCGGGTAAACTCGGCAAAGTCGCGAGCAAAATGAAAATGCTCGGCATGGGTGAACAGGTCGAGCAACTCGAAACCAGCATGAACAAGGCCGCCGAAGCGGCTGTTCCGCAAGCGCAGGCGCTGTTGGTGGACGCGGTGAAGAAAATGACCGTGGATGACGCCAAGAACATTCTCAGCGGCGGCAACGACTCGGCGACCCAGTACCTGAGCAAGACCAGCCGGGAACAGATCCGCGCCAAGTTCCTGCCGATCGTCAAGCAGGCGACCGATCAGGTTGGCCTCGCCAAGCAATACAACAGCTTCGCCGGACAGGCCGCGAGCCTTGGCGTGGTGGATGCCAAGAGCGCGAACATCGAAAGCTATGTGACCGAGCAGGCGCTCAACGGGCTGTTCGAGATGATCGGCAAGCAGGAAGAGACCATCCGCCAGAACCCGGCGGCAGCGGCGACCAGCCTGGCCAAGAAGGTGTTTGGCGCCCTCTGATCCTGCGCTGCACCGCCCCACAGGGTTTTGGGCCTGCCTGGAGATATCCAGACAGGCCCGACACTCACTCCTCCCGCTTGACCCTGAACCACGCCGCATACAACGCCGGCAGGAACAGCAAGGTCAACGCCGTCGCCACGATCAGCCCGCCCATGATCGCCACCGCCATCGGTCCGAAGAACACGCTCCGTGACAGCGGAATCATCGCCAGCACCGCCGCCAGGGCGGTCAGCACGATCGGCCGGAAGCGGCGCACCGTCGCCTCGATGATCGCCTGCCAGCGGCCCAGCCCCGCCGCGATGTCCTGCTCGATCTGATCCACCAGGATCACCGAGTTGCGCATGATCATCCCCGACAAGGCGATGGTCCCAAGCATGGCGACGAAGCCGAACGGTTGGCGGAACACCATCAGGAACAGCACCACACCGATCAGCCCCAGCGGCGCGGTGAGGAACACCATCGCCATCCGCGAGAAGCTGCGCAGTTGCAGCATCAGCAGGGTCAGCACCACCACCACGAACAGCGGCACGCCGGCGTTCACCGAGTTCTGCCCGCGCGCCGAGTCTTCGACCGTGCCGCCGACATCAAGCAAGTAGCCATCCGGCAGTTCGGCCCGCACCGACTCCAGGGTCGGCAGGATCTGCTTGACCAGGGTCGCCGGCTGATCCTTGCCGTAGATGTCGGCACGGACGGTCACGCTCGGCAGGCGGTTGCGGTGCCAGATGATGCCTTCTTCGAAGCCATATTCCAGGGTCGCCACCTGCGACAGGGCCACGCTGCGGCCATTGTCGGTGGGCACTGACAGGCTCGACAGATGAGCCAGTTCGGTGCGTTCTTCCTCGGTGCCGCGCAGCAGGATTTCGATCAGTTCATTGTCCTCGCGGTACTGGCTGACGCTGCTGCCGGTCAACGAGCTTTGCAGGAACTTCGACAGGTTCGCCGTGCTGACGCCAAGGGCGCGGGCGCGGTCCTGATCGATATTCAGGTAGACCACTTTGCTCGGCTCTTCCCAGTCCAGGTGGACGTTGGCCACGTGCGGGTTCTCGCGCACCTTGGCCGCCACCTTGCGCGCCAGGGCGCGGACCTGCTCGATATGCTCGCCGGTCACCCGGAACTGCACCGGATAGCCCACGGGCGGACCGTTCTCCAGACGGGTCACCCGCGAACGCAGGTCGGGGAATTGCTCATTGAGGGTTTCGATCAGCCAGGTGCGCAGCGCTTCGCGGTCTTCGATGGTTTTAGCCAGCACGACGAACTGAGCAAAGCTGGCCGCCGGCAACTGCTGGTCCAGCGGCAGGTAGAAGCGCGGCGAACCGGTGCCGACGTACGCCACATAGTTGTCGATGCCCGGACGCGCCTTGAGCAACGCCTCCACACGCTTGACCTGCTCGGCGGTGTTGGCCAGCGACGCACCTTCCGCCAGCTTCAGGTCCACCATCAGTTCCAGGCGACCGGAGGCCGGGAAGAACTGCTGCTCGACGAAGCGGAAGCTCATCACACTGCCGACGAACAAGGCGATGGTCAGCACGATCACCGTCTTGCGCCGG
The DNA here is from genome assembly GCF_025466015.1 of Pseudomonas sp. 5P_5.1_Bac1. Lineage (NCBI taxonomy): Bacteria > Pseudomonadati > Pseudomonadota > Gammaproteobacteria > Pseudomonadales > Pseudomonadaceae > Pseudomonas > Pseudomonas sp. 5P_5.1_Bac1. Next base: position 11,966 of record NZ_JANLNX010000105.1, read on the forward strand.
GCCACGCACCAGCTCACCACGCGGCGCACGCGCTGGTAGAACGGCGTGCCATAAGGGTCCGTCTCGCCCTCGCCGGTGCCGTGTTTCTCCCGGTGCAATTTCGCCAGGTCCGGCAGCAGGCGTTCGCCCAGGTACGGCACGAACACCACCGCCGCCACCCATGACGCCAACAGGGCGATGGTCACCACCTGGAAGATCGAGCGGGTGTATTCGCCGGTGCCGGATTGCGCGGTGGCGATGGGCAGGAAGCCCGCCGCGGTGATCAGGGTGCCGGTGAGCATCGGGAAGGCGGTGCTGGTCCAGGCATAGCTCGCCGCCTTGAAGCGGTCGAAGCCCTGTTCCATCTTGATCGCCATCATCTCCACGGCAATGATCGCGTCGTCCACCAGCAGGCCCAGCGCCAGCACCAGCGCGCCGAGGGAAATCTTGTGCAGGCCGATGCCGAAGTAATACATCGCGGCGAAGGTCATCGCCAGCACCAGCGGAATCGCCAGCGCCACCACCAGGCCGGTGCGCATGCCGAGGGAGAAGAAGCTCACCAGCAACACGATCGCCAGCGCTTCCACCAGCACGCGGACGAACTCGCCGACGCCGGTCTTCACCGCCGCGGGCTGGTCGGAAACCTTGCGCAGTTCCATGCCCGCCGGCAAGTTGTTGGCGATACGGGCGAATTCGACTTCCAGCGCCTTGCCCAGCACCAGAATATCGCCGCCCGCCTTCATCGAAACGGCCAGGCCGATGGCGTCCTCGCCCATGAAGCGCATGCGCGGCGCGGGCGGATCATTGAAGCCGCGGTGCACCTGGGCGACGTCGCCGATGCGGAAGGTGCGCTCGCCCACGCGGATCGGGAACTGCTCGATCTGCTCGACACTGTCGAAGCGTCCGGTCACGCGCAATTGCAGGCGCTCGGTCGGGGTTTCGAAGAAGCCCGCAGTGCTCACCGCGTTCTGTTCTTCCAGCGCTTTTTGCACCGCCTCCAGCGGCAGACCGAGGGTGGACAGCTTGGTGTTGGACAGCTCGATCCAGATTTTCTCGTCCTGCAGGCCAAGCAGTTCGACCTTGCCGACGTCCTTGACCCGCTGCAGTTGAATCTGCACCCGGTCGGCGTAGTCCTTGAGCACGCCGTAGTCGAAACCGTTGCCGGTCAGCGCGTAGATATTGCCGAAGGTGGTGCCGAACTCGTCGTTGAAGAACGGCCCCTGGATACCAGGAGGAAGGGTGTGGCGGATGTCCGCGATCTTCTTGCGGATCTGGTACCACAGCTCGGGAATCTGCGCCGAATGCATCGAGTCGCGGGCCATGAAAGTGACCTGCGATTCACCGGGCCGCGAGAACGACACGATCTTTTCGTACTCGCCGGTCTCCATCAGCTTCTTTTCGATACGCTCGGTGACCTGCCGCGAGACTTCCTCGGCGCTGGCGCCCGGCCACAAGGTGCGGATGACCATGGCCTTGAAGGTGAACGGCGGGTCTTCACTCTGACCCAATTTGGTGTAGGACAACGCCCCGACGATAGCCAGCAGGAGCATCAGGAACAGCACGATCTGCCGGTTGCGCAAGGCCCAGGCGGAGAGGTTGAAACCCATCGGGACTTACTCCTTGGCCGCCAGATTCACCACGCGATTGGACCGGTCCACCGGCCGTACTTCCTGCCCCTCGTGCAGCACATGGCCGCCGGCGGCGACCACCCAGTCGGACGCGCTCAGGCCTTCGAGCACCGGCACGCTGTCCTGGCCATAGGCGCCGACCCGTACCGGGGTGCGTTTCAGGGTGTTGTTGGCATCGACACGCCAGACGTAGGTCTCGCCGTTCTCCGCGCTCAGCGCCGAGAGCGGCACCGCCAGCGGGATCTGCTCGGCGTGCTGGATAAAGACCCGGGCGCTCTGGCCCAGCTCAGCCGGCACCTTGCCGGTGTTGAAGGCAATGCGCGCGGCGAAGGTGCGCGAACGCGGATCGGCGGCGGGCGACAGCTCGCGGATGCGGCCCTCGAAACGCTGGCCGGGTTGCGACCACAGCTCCACCGCCACCGGCTGGCCCACCGCGAAGCGACCGAAGTTCTGCTCCGGCAGGCTGATCAGCACCTCACGCTCGCCATCGGCGGCCAGGGTGAACACGGTCTGACCAGCGGCGACCACCTGGCCGACTTCCACCTGACGTTTGGCGACCACGCCATCTTGGGACGCGCGCAGCACCGAATAACCGGCCTGGTTGCCGGCCACGTCGAACTCGGCACGCATCTGCTTGAGACGGGCCAGACCCGAGCGATAGAGGTTTTCCGCGTTGTCGTATTGCGAGTGACTGACCATCTGCCGGTCCAGCAGCGTCTTGTAGCGATCGCGCTCGGCCTGCACCAGGTTCAGATTGGCCTCGGCGGCGGCCATCTGCGCGCGGGTCGCTTCCAGTTGCAGGCGCACGTCCTGCGGGTCCAGCTCAGCCAGCGGCTGGTCAGCCTTGACCCGTTGCCCCTCCTCCACCAACCGTTTGCTTACCTTACCGCCGATACGGAACGCCAGCTCTGGCTCGAAGCGCGCGCGCACCTCGCCGGGGTAGCTGTCCACCGCCGCCGATGCCGGCTGCGGCTGCACCACCATGGCGGGACGGATGACGGTGGGCGGGGTGCTTTCCTGCCCGCAAGCGGACAACAACGCGATGAGCAGAGCGGGCAAAGCGACGGGCAAGGCATGGCGCAACATGGGAAATGACCTTTCGCGAGGGGTGCTTCGAATATTTATACTGGCGGGTATATTAAATCAGCGTGTTGAACCGGGGAAGCTGGCTTTTAGCCCTCATTGCAGAGCCGGTGCCGCTAGTCCCGCAACACACCCGCCACCTGTTGCCTGAACCACCGCCGCAGCGGGTCCGCGTGCGTGCGCTCGTGCCAGATCTGCATCACTTCCACCCGCGGAAGGTCCAGCGGCAGCCGGTGGATGCGCAGGTCAGGGTCGCGCTCCACCGCCTCCTCGGCCAGTGAACGCAGGCAAGTCAGCAACAAGTCGGTGCCGCGAACCAGCCGTGTGGGCGCGATGAAGCTGGACAGGCCGGCCACCACCCGCCGCTGCTGCCCCCTGGCCTGAAGCGCCCGGTCCACCAGGCCGTCGAGGTCCCCGGTGAGGGTGGTGAGCAGGTGTTCGCAGGCGAGAAAGGCCGGCAGGTCGAGGCCGTCGTTCAGCCGCGGATTGCTCCGCGAAGCCAGCACCACGAAGTCCTCGCCGAGCAGGCGCTGCTGGTGGAAGGTGTCGGGCAAGTCCTTGTAGAAGCCGGCGATCGCCAGGTCGCAGGTGCCCTTTTCCAGTTCCTCGCGGGGCAGCTCACCCCGGGTGTTGTGGGTGATCAGCACGAGGTTCGGCGCCTGCTCGCGCAGCACCGGCAACAGCCGTGGCAACAGCGTCTGCTCCATGTAGTCGGTGCTGTAGAGGTGCAGCCGCTCGGCGCGGGCAAGGAAGTCCTGGCCGTCGCAAAGGTCGTAGAACGCCTCCAGTTCACCGACCAGATGCTGGACGTGCGGCGCCAGCTCATGAGCGCGCGGTGTGGGGGTCAGCCCGCGGGGTGCGCGAACGAACAGCGGATCGCCGAACTGGTGGCGCAGCTTGTTCAGCTTGTGGCTCAGGGCCGGCTGGCTCAGCGCCATGCGCACGGCCGCCACGGAGGCGTTGCGCTCCTGATAGAGCACGTGGAACACCAGCAGCAGGTTCAGGTCTTTCTTGGCGATATTCATTTTTTGGAAGATAGACATAAAAGCTTTCGAATTATCGAATCATAGGGGCGTCTCTAAGATGACGTCCATTGACCGCGCTTAACTTCGGGAGCACTTCATGACCATCAGCATCTTCGCCACCATCAGCCCCAAGCCTGAATACCTCGACGCAGTCGAGCAGGCCATGCGCCTGATGGTGCGCCATTCCCGCAGCGAGCCGGGCAACCTGCGCTACGACCTGTTCCTGCGCGATGGCGACTCGCCGACCTTCGAGCTGTTCGAACTGTACCGCGATGACGCCGCTGTCGAAGCCCATCGCCAGAGCCCGCATCACCAGGCTTACCGCAGCGCCACCGCCGACTGGCTGGCCGCGCCTACCCAGGTGCGCCTGGCCCGCCCGCTGGACCTCGCCCCCTTCAACTGATCAGGAGCCTGCAATGACCAAGACCACCAAAATAGCGCTGGCGGTAACCGGCGCGCTGCTCGCCGGCACCGCCGCCGCCGCGCCCAAGGGCGAAGTGCTGGTGCTGTTGTCCAGCGAGAACGTGCTGCCGCTCAAAGACGGCAAGCACTACGCGACCGGCTACTACCTCAACGAATTCGGTGTGCCGGCCGACCAACTGATCAAGGCCGGCTACAAGCTGGTGCTGGTCACGCCGAAGGGCAATGCGCCGAGCGTCGACAAGCTTTCCGTCGATCCGCAGTACTTCGCCGGTGATGCGGCGGAAATGCAGCGTATCGAGAAGGTGGTGCAAGGCTTGCCGGACATCAACGACACCCTGTCGATCAAGGAAGTGCTGGCAGGCGACCTGGACCGCTATGCCGGCCTGTTCATCCCGGGCGGTCACGCGCCATTGATCGACCTGGCCAACAACCCGGAAGTGGGCGCCCTGCTGCGGCATTTCCATCAGGCCGGCAAGCCGACCGCGGCGATCTGCCATGGCCCGATTGCGCTGCTGTCCGCCCAGGCCGACCCGGCCGGTTATCAGGCGGCGCTGGCGCGTGGCGAGAAACCGGCGGCCAGAGACTGGATCTATCAGGGCTACCGCATGACCATCTTTGCCGACCCGGAAGAGCAGGTCTTCGAAAGCTCGCTCGACGGCGAGCGCATCCTGTTCTACCCGGCCAAGGCAATGGCAGGCGCGGGCGGCAACATGAGTTACGCCACGGCCTGGAGCCCGAACGTGGTGGTGGACCGGGAACTGATCACCGGGCAAAACCCGTTTTCCGATCACGAGGTGGCGAAGGCGTTGGTGAGCAAGCTCGGCGAAGCCGGCAAACAATGATCTGACGTGGTCGGTCGTCTCACGGCCAGCGCCCCGCCTCAGGGTCAGGGCCTGGCCGGTCGTCACGCGAGGATTGCGCTCGACAGGCCATGCACATGTACCATGTGCCCCTTCGCAGCCTGTAAACACGAGCCATGCCCAACGATTCCGCAGTGTCCAACGGCCCCGGCCGGCCCAAGGACCTGGCCAAGCGCCAGGCCATCCTCGACGCCGCCAAGGCGCTGTTCCTCACCAATGGCTACGCCAGCACCAGCATGGATGCCGTCGCGACAGCGGCGGGGGTGTCGAAACTCACGGTCTACAGCCACTTCAACGACAAGGAAACGCTGTTCACCGCGGCAATCGTCGCCACCTGCCAGGCGCAATTGCCCGGGTTGATTTTCGAGCTGCCCGAAGGCGTGCCGCTGGAACAGGTGCTGGTGAAGATCGGGCGCGGCTTCCAGGTGCTGATCAACAGCGATCACTCGGTCAAGCTGCACCGCCTGATCATTGCGCAGGGGCACCAGGACCCGAAGCTCGGGCAGATTTTCTTCGAGGCGGGGCCGTTGCGCGTGCTGCGCGAGACCGAGGTGCTGCTGCGCCTGGCGGATGAACGCGGGATGCTGCGGATTGCAAATCCGGCTACGGCGGCGGAGCATTTTTTCTGCCTGCTCAAGGGCGGCGCCAATTTCCGTCTGCTGCTGGGCTATGGGCCGCCGCTGGAGCCCGAGGCCGCCGAGGCGCATGTGCAGGAAGTGGTGAAACTGTTTTTGCGGGCTTATCGGGTATGAAAACCTGAGGGCCTCATCGCCGGCAAGACCGGCTCCCACAAGGTAAGGCCCTCGAAAACGCTAAGGCTTCAGCGCCTTCTTCGGATAAATGTCATAGCGGCTGGATTTACCCTCCAGGCTATGGCTCGGCTTCGGCCCGTCGATGATCGGCGCCTTGCGCGGGCGCTTGACCACCACCCGGTGAGTGGCCAGCGCCAGCGCCGCTTCGAGCAGCGCGGGGGCGTCGAGGTCATCGCCCACCAGCGGGCGGAACACGCGCATTTCCTTTTTCACCAGGGCGCTTTTGTCGCGATGCGGGAACATCGGGTCGAGGTAGATCACCTGCGGCGCCTCGCCCTGCCAGTCACGCATGCGCTCGATGGCGTTGCCGTGCAGCAGGTTCATCCGGGCGACGATCGCGCCCACTTCGGCATCTCCCGCGGCACGGGCCAGGCCATCTTCCAGCAGCGCCGCCACCAGCGGCTGACGCTCGATCAACTGCATCTGGCAACCCAGGCTGGCGAGCACGAAGGCGTCTTTGCCCAGACCCGCCGTGGCATCCAGCACCTGTGGCCGCACACCTTGAGCGATGCCCACCGCCTTGGCGATCATCTGCCCGCTGCCACCGCCATAGACCCGCCGGTGCGCCGCCGCGCCCTCGACGAAATCCACCCGCACTGGCCCCGGCGCCTGCGGACCGAGTTGCTGGATCTGCAACCCGTCAGGCCCGACCTGCACGGCGAACGCGGCGTCGTCATCCAGCAGCGGCAAGCCCAGCCGCGCCGCCCACTGCTCGGCCCGCGCCTGATAGTCCGCAGCCAGAGCCTCGACCCGGATCCCGCCTTCCAACCGCTGCTCCACGCTCACCTTCCTGCTGAAAAAAAGTTAAAGATCGGCGACGACTGCCGATAAAAAAAGTACGCGCTATTTTGCCAGAGCTCTTCGACGACCATGTCAGAGATTGTTCAACTTCCTTCCGGCTACATTTCACCCGTTGGTGACTATGCCCGGCACAACACCCAGACCCTCGGCGGCGTCAGCCACCTGTGGTCGGACTTCTTTGCCCGCGCCCTGGCCGCGCAGCAGGAAGAAGGTGTGGTGCAGGCGCCGCTGCCGGTCGAGGAAGTGAATGTCGAAACTGGCGAACCCATCACCGGCAGCCAGACCCTGGCGCAGATCCACAGCCAGCGCCTGTGCAACGTGCAAGACACCGAAATCACCCCGCCGGAGCCGCTGTTCCTGCCGATCGCCGAGTTCGAGCTGGACCTGCTGGACAAGCCCGCGCCACCGTTCAGCGCCGCCGAACTGATCGAACAACAGCGCCAACTGGACACCACCAGCAGTTGGGTGCGACCGATCGTCATGCACCAGGGGCATCCGCATCCGGAGCCAGGCCCGGCGCCGTCGTCGTACCCACTGCACCTGCCGATCGCCGAGCTGGAACGCAATCTGCTGGACCCGGCCCCGGAACCGTTCGACGAAGTCACCCTGGCCAAGCAGCAGCATGACCTGGAATTCGACCTGCAATGGGCGCGTCCGGTGGTGCTGAACAACGTGCGCATCGCCGCCTAACGGCAGATCTGCCAGCCGCCCATATCCAGGTGAAAGTGGTTGTGATGGGCCGCGTTGTAGTCTGGCCCCAACACCGTATTGAAACTCTCGCAGGCACCCGCGCGGACCTGACGCAGAAACTGCGCCTTGGGCCCCTCCCCGTTCCAGTCCTTTTGCAGCTCGATGCGCTGGCCGTCTTTCAGGCGAAAGCCGGCGATATCCAGGGCGTTGGCGCTGGCGTGCTGGCTGCGCCGACCTTCGGCGCGGTTGTAGATATTGCGGCAGGCAAAGCTGCCCAGGTGATCCACCTGCACCACCGGTTGACCGAAGACCCGCTGCGCCGCTGGTTGCAGGCCGTGGCGCTCGAACAGGGCGAAGGCCACCGCCACCGGGCAGGTAGCGAGAAAGCTGCTGCTCAGCCGCACCGGCGCGCCCTGGACCCGCACCACATTGCTCAGCGGACAGTTCGCAGTCGCGGGGCTGTCAGCCTGCACGGTGTAGCGCAGGTCGGAGGTGGCCAGCGCCTCGGCGCAGCGCTGGGGATCATCACGCAGTTGCCCGAGTTTCCACGAGGTCAGCAGGTTCGGCGGCGAGCGCACGTCCAGCGGCGCCCACGGATTCCATTCATCCGGCAGGCGCCAGCCCTTTTGCCAGCCGTACAGCGCCGCGGCGGCCAGCACCGCGAGCAGCACCAGCCCGCCGTAGCGCACGGCGGTCAGCGCCGAAACATCTGGTTCAACTGATCGAACGGCAGCGCCTGCTCGGCATAGTCGAAACGGCCGTCACCGCGAATGCGCTTCGCCGCGTCGAAGAACGCACCGTAGGCGGCGCGGGCCAGCGACGAACCAACGCTGATGCGCTTCACGCCAAGCGCCTGCACATCATCGAAGGTCAGGGTCATCCCGCTCAGGCCCATCAGCAGGTTCACCGGCTTCGGCGCTACCGCCTGCACCACCCGGCGAATGTCCTCGGCGCTGCGCAGGCCGGGCGCGTAGAGCACGTCGGCGCCGGCTTCGGCAAAGGCTTGCAGGCGGGCGATGGTGTCGTCCAGATCGTGGCGGCCGTTCAGGAGGTTTTCCGCACGGGCGCAGAGCATGAAGGGGAAGTCCAGGCTGCGGGCAGCCGCCACGGCGGCCTCGACCCGCTCCACCGCGCGGTGGAAGCTGTAGATCGGCTCGTCTTCGCGGCCGGTCGCGTCTTCGATGGAGCCGCCGACCAGGCCGATACGCGCCGCTTGCAGGATGGTCTCGGCGCAGCCGGAAGGTTCGTCACTGAAACCGTTTTCCAGGTCCGCCGCGACCGGCAAGGCGGTAGCATCGACGATGGACAGGGCGTTATCCAGGGTCTGTTCACGGCTGAGCGCGCCTTCGGCGTCTGGCCGGCCCAGAGAGAACGCCAGTCCCGCGCTGGTGGTGGCCAGGGCCTCGAAGCCCAGGCTGGCGAGCATTTTTGCCGAGCCCGCATCCCAGGGATTGGGAATCACGAAAGCGCCGGGGCGCTCATGCAGGGCTTTGAACGCTTCAGCACGCAGGGTTTGCACATCCATGGTCGGAACTCCCAGGCAGACGACAGGAAATCACAGCAGGCCAAGTTGTTCGACCTGCGGCCCCCGGTCGGGTTCAGGCAAAGCCGGCAGACCGGGCAGGCGCTCCATCAGGCCGCGATGGAAACGCTGCGCCAGCGCCGCGGCCAGGCGATTGTCAGCGGTATGCAGAAACACGTAGGGGCTGCGCCCTTCTTCGATCCAGGCAGCGACCTTGTCCAGCCATTGCAGGAGGAAGCTTTCGTTGGCCTCCAGTTCAGGATGGCCAATGAAACGCACCTGCGGGTGCTGGCTGAAGGCGGTCGGACGTGGCGGCACCCGCGGCTTCTTCGATTGCGCGTGAAGCACGCTGGGCTCCTGCGAGGTGCAACTGAACAGCGCGCGGGGGTCCAGGCAGATGCGCTCGATCCCGCGGTCCAGCAGCAGGCGATTGAGCAGGCGCTCGTCCTCACCCTTGGCGAAGAAGGCCTTGTTGCGCACTTCCACGGCAATCGGCACGTCGATCTCGTCGATGAAGTGCACCAGTTCGCCGAGTCGAGCAGGGCTGAAGGTCGCCGGCAGTTGCAGCCAGTACGGCGCTACCCGCGCGCCCAGCGGCCTGAGCAGTTCGACAAAGGCCCGCGCAGCGTCGAGTTGCCCGTGCAGATCGCCGCTGTGGCTGATGTCGCCGGGAAACTTGGCGGTGAAACGGAAGTGTTCGGGCATGACCTGGGCCCAGCGCTGGATGGTGGCGGGCGCGGGACGGGCATAGAAGGTGGTGTTGCCTTCGACGGCATTGAAGACCTGGCAGTACAACGCGAGGAAATCAGTGCTCTTGGCATCGGCGGGATACAGGTAGTCGCGCCAGGCGTTTTCGCTCCAGGACGGACAACCGAGAAAATAAGGCAGGGATGACAGGCTCATCCGCTCAAATGTACAGATCCAGCCCCAGTACTTCCATCTCCCAATCGACGAAACCAGCGGTGGTCATGTAACTGGTCAAAGCATGCTTGGTGCGGCGGTTGCGGGCGCGGGGGAAGATCATGTCCTGCGGGCGGGCCGGCAGGCCGGCACTGCGGTTGGCATTGCCGGTGCTGGCGGGCTGCGCCTGGACTTCGAATTCGCCGGGAAGATCTTCTTCCTCCGACTCTTCCACACGCACCGGCCCTTTGCGCTGGGGGCGCTTGAGCGGATAAGACTGTGAGGAAAAGCCGTCGATACGCATGACGATATACTCAGGGACAATGATGGCAATTTAGCGGCACCAGAGCTCCTGCGCAAATGCCCGACTGATAACTGGACCACATATCACTAAAAAGGTTTACGGCGTTTGGCGATAACCGACCGGAGGCGATCAGGCGCCTTTTGGCGTCGCCACCTTGTCCCGCAGGTACACCGGCTGCGCTTGGTCAGCGGGCACGCTTTCGCCACGCTGCCAGGCGAATTGCGCCAGGGTCAGCAGGTCCAGCGCGTGGGGCAGCATGCTCGCATCCTGACCCTCGACCTTGACCGCCAGACGCTCACTGTAACCCCAGCCCGTACCGGCGCCAAACCACTGGCCGCCCGCCCCTTGGGGCAACGCGACCTGCTCGGGCGGCAACACCGCTTCGAGCCCTTGCAAACGCATTTCCCCTGCCTGTTCCTCATAGCAGCCCCAATAGACTTCGTCCATTCGGGCATCGATGGCAGAGGCAACGCGGGTCGCGCCATGCTCGCGCAGCGCGCGCTGGGCCAGCACCGCCAGGTTCGATACCGGCAACACCGGACGCTCCAGGGCGAACGCCAGGCCCTGCACCACGCCGATGGCGATCCGCACGCCGGTGAAGGCGCCCGGGCCACGGCCAAAGGCGATGGCATCCACCGCCGACAAGGCGACGCCGGCTTCGGCCAGCAGGGTCTGGATCATCGGCAGCAGCTTTTGCGCATGCAGGCGCGGAATCACCTCGTAGTGGCTCGTGATCTTGCCGTCGTGCAGCAAGGCGACAGAGCAGGCTTCAGTGGCGGTATCCAGGGCCAGCAAGGTGGTCATCGGGGGTTCCAGGCGAGAGAAAAAAGAGCGGCATTATAAACGAACAACGGCCCGCAAGCGGGCCGTTGGCGAAACATGGGGACGGGATCAGCTCAGGGCTGCCAGTACCTTGGCGGTGATGGCTTCTACCGAGCCAACGCCTTCGATGTGGCTGTACTTCGGCTTGCCGTTGCTGGCAGCCAGCTTCTGGTAGAAGTCCACCAGCGGCTTGGTCTGGTCGTGGTACACGGACAGACGGTGACGTACGGTTTCTTCGGTGTCGTCTTTACGCTGAACCAGCGGCTCGCCGGTTTCGTCGTCCTTGCCTTCGACCTTCGGCGGGTTGTAGACGATGTGGTAGACGCGACCGGAACCTTCGTGAACACGGCGGCCGGCGATGCGCTGAACGATCTCTTCGTCTTCGACGGCGATCTCGATCACGGCATCCAGCTCGACGCCAGCAGTCACCAGGGCTTCAGCCTGAGGAATGGTGCGCGGGAAGCCGTCGAACAGGAAACCGTTCACGCAGTCAGGCTGGGCGATGCGGTCCTTGACCAGGTTGATGATCAGTTCGTCGGATACCAGCTTGCCAGCGTCCATGATCGCCTTGGCTTCCAGACCCAGCGGGGTGCCGGCCTTGACCGCGGCACGCAGCATGTCGCCGGTGGAAATCTGCGGAATACCGAACTTTTCGGTGATGAACTTTGCCTGAGTACCTTTACCGGCTCCGGGAGCTCCCAGCAGAATTACGCGCATCTCGTGCTCCTCATTTTTTATAAGCAAATCAATGGATTCGCGTGATTGGCGAATCGCAGGAAATCGGGCGATGACCGCAAATCGGTCAAAAGGCTGTCCAAGATACACAGCGCACCCGGACCATACAAGCGGTCGAAAGTCGGAAAAACCTGCGACAAGAAGCCTCGGTCTACACGGGTTGCGCCCGTCGCAACCGACGCTTCTTACACCTTATTCCTACCTACTGAAGGGCGTCATCCGACACCCTTCAATAGCTCGCCTGACACTCAACCGGTGTTGCGCAAACCGGCCGCGATGCCCGCCACTGTCACCAGCAGGGCCTGCTCCAACGGGCTGTCCAGAGCGGCTTCGCGCTCCCGCGAGCGCGCCAGCAGTTCGGCCTGGAGCAGGTGCAGCGGATCGAGGTAGGTATTGCGCAGACGGATGAACTCCAGGGTCGCCGGGCTGTGCGCCAGTAGCACCGGCTGGCCGGTCAGCCCCAGTACTACCTGGCACGCCTGCGACAATAGGTCGCGCAAATGTGCACCTAAAGGTCGCAGTTCCGGTTGCACCAGACGTTCGTCGTAGGAGCGGGCGATATCGGCGTCGGCCTTGGCCAGGACCATCTCCAGCATGTCGATGCGCGTGCGGAAGAACGGCCACTCCTCGCGCATCTGTTGCAGCAACGGCCCCTGACCTCTGGCCAGGGCATTGTTCAGCGCCGCCTCCCAGCCAAGCCAGGCCGGCAGCATCAGGCGGGTCTGGGTCCAGCCGAAGATCCACGGAATCGCCCGCAGACTTTCGATTCCCCCGGCACGGCGCTTGGCCGGACGACTGCCCAGCGGCAGGCGACCGAGTTCCTGCTCCGGGGTGGACTGGCGGAAGTACTCGACGAAATCGGGGTTTTCTCGCACGACGCCACGGTACGTCTTGACCCCGTCGGCGGCCAGTTGGTCCATCACCTCGCGCCACGCTGGCTGCGGCGGCGGCGGTGGCAGCAAGGTGGCTTCAAGCACCGCGGCCAGGTAGAGGTTGAGGTTCTGTTCGGCGATGTCCGGCAGGCCGAACTTGAAGCGGATCATCTCGCCCTGCTCGGTGGTACGGAAGCGTCCGGCTACCGACCCCGGTGGCTGCGACAGGATCGCCGCGTGCGCCGGGCCGCCGCCACGGCCAACGGTGCCACCACGGCCGTGGAACAACAGCAATTCCACTTCCTGCTCGCGGCAGATTCGCACCAGGGTTTCCTGGGCCCGGTACTGCGCCCAGGCCGCCGCCGTGGTGCCGGCATCCTTGGCCGAATCGGAGTAGCCGATCATCACTTCCTGCGGACCGTGCAGCCCGGCGCGGTAGCCCGGAAGACCAAGCAGACGCTCCATCACCGGACCGGCGTTGTCGAGGTCAGCCAGGGTTTCGAACAGCGGCACCACGCGCATTGGCCGCAGCAGGCCGGCTTCCTTGAGCAACAACTGCACCGCCAACACATCGGAGGCGGCGCCGGCCATGGAGATGACGTAGGAACCCAGCGAAGCCGCCGGGGCGTTGGCGATCTCGCGGCAGGTGGCGAGCACCTCGGCGGTGTCCGCCTGCGGCTTGAAGTGCGCCGGCAGCAACGGCCGGCGACTGCTCAGTTCGCGCTGGAGGAAGTCAATGCGCGCTTCTTCGTTCCAGTCGGCGTAGCGACCGAGACCCAAGTAGTCGGTGATCTCGCTCAGCGCGGCGGCGTGGCGGCTGGAATCCTGGCGCACATCGAGGCGCACCAGGAACAGGCCGAAGGTGACCGCACGGCGCAGGCAATCCAGCAGCGGACCATCGGCGATCACGCCCATGCCGCATTCGTGCAGCGACTCGAAACACAGGTGCAGCGGCTCGAACAGCTCGCGGTTGTCCTGCAGCACCAAGGGCCCCGGAATCTGCGGCGCGCTCAGTGCCGACTGGGCCCACGCCCGGGTTTCCCGCAGGCGCTCGCGCAGTGACTTGAGCACCGCGCGGTACGGCTCGGCGCATTCGCCGACCTTGGCCCGCAACGCCGGGCTGGCTTGTTGCATCGACAGCTCGGCGGCCAGCGAGTGGACGTCACGCAAGAACAGGTCCGCCGCCATCCAGCGCGCCAGCAGCAGCACTTCGCGGGTCACGCTGGCGGTGACATTGGGGTTGCCATCACGGTCGCCGCCCATCCACGAAGCGAAGCGGATCGGCGCCGCTTCCAGTGGCAAGCGCAGCCCGGTGGCGTCGTGCAGGGCCTTGTCGGCCTTGCGCATATGACTGGGGATGGCGTGCCAGAGGGAGTGTTCGATCACCGCGAAGCCCCACTTGGCCTCGTCCACCGGGGTTGGCCGGGTGCGGCGAATTTCCTCGGTGTGCCAGGCTTCGGCGATCAGTCGTTGCAGGCGCTCACGCACCTGCTCACGCTCGGCGGCGGTCAGGTCGCGGTGGTCCTGGGCTGCCAGTTGCGCGGCGATGGCGTCGTATTTCTGAATCAGGGTACGGCGGGCCACTTCGGTGGGGTGGGCGGTCAATACCAGCTCGATATTGAGCTTGCCGAGTTGACGGGCCAAGGCATCGTCGCTGTGACCCGCAGCCTTGAGCCGGGCCAGCAGTTCGGGCAGCACCGTCGCCTCGAAGGGCTCGGGCTGGTCTTCGTCGCGCCGGCGAATCAGTTGGTACTGCTCGGCGATGTTGGCGAGGTTAAGAAACTGGTTGAAGGCCCTGGCGACCGGCAACAGTTCGTCGTCCGCGAGGTCCGCGAGGGTCGAGCTCAATTGCTCCTCACCGCCACTGCGATCGGCCTTGGCACTGTGGCGGATCGCCTCGATCTTCTGCAGGAAGGCCTCGCCGTGCTGTTCGCGCACGGTGTCCCCCAGCAATTCGCCCAACAGATGAACATCTTCACGCAAGCGCACATCGATATCGGTCATCAACCTTCTCCACACCTGGAAAAACCGCGTTGCCAGCAGAGTGCCCCAGTACCGGTCGTGCTTTCAAGGCGCAGCCTTCGGCCAAGTGGCTACGCTTTAACCAGGCCCATTGGCTTACACAGAGGACATCATGAAAATTCGCGAACTCGCCCAGTACTGGGAACAGAACGCAAAAGGACGCCTGAGCCCCACTGGTCACACGCTGTACCTGGACGTCGAGGCCGCGGCGCGGCTGGCGGCGCTGGCCGAGATGTACCCCAAGCGCCGCCCCGAGGAACTGCTCGGTGAACTGCTCGGTGCCGCACTGGAAGAGCTGGAAGCGAGCTTCCCCTACATTCAGGGACAGCAGGTGATTGCCACCGATGAGGAAGGTGATCCGCTGTATGAGGACGTCGGCGCAACGCCGCGCTTTCTTGCTCTGTCGCGTCGGCATCTGCGGACGCTGAGCAGTGGCGAGGACACCTCGAAGCACTGATTGCCAGCCTTCTTTCCTGCACCTTTGTGCCGCCTCGCGCCTGCGCGCGAGGCGGCGCACATGGCTTCCAAATCCCCGTAATACCCCGCCACACCGGCAAAGTTCCCGCGAAACCCCACTGACCGATTAGTCAGAAAAAATCGCCTAACAAGCGGTACTTTTTCTGAACTTTTGAAAAAACGGCCCAGTCACAGCCCATAGCCACTACGGCAAAAAACCCTTCACTGCGAGCTCCGTCAGCTCTGGGTGAAGGAGCCAAGTCGATGGACTGTTACGGAACTCGTCGTTCATCAGGAGTGATCCAATGGAGTTGACCACCATGAAGACCCGCATCGAGAAAACCCCGTTCCAACTGCGCGGGATCAAGCTGGCCGCGCTGGCCCTGGGCAGTAGCCTGGTATTGGCCGGTTGTGCCGGCAAGCCACCCACCGAGCAGTACGCCGTGACCCAGTCGGCGGTCAATTCCGCCGTCAGCGCCGGTGGTACCGAGTACGCCGCCGTGGAAATGAAGGCCGCCCAGGACAAGTTCAAGCAAGCCGAAATCGCCATGCACGACAAGAAGTATGACGAAGCGAAGCTGCTGGCCGAACAGGCGGAATGGGATGCCCGCGTCGCAGAGCGCAAGGCCCAGGCCATGAAAGCCCAGAAAGCCCTGCAGGACTCCCGTCAGGGCGTTCAGGAACTGCGCGAAGAAGGTATGCGCGCCGCCGAGCCCACCCAGCCGCAGTAAGCGCGCCATTGCCCCGTGCACTTCGAATTGATTAAAGGATGAACACTATGCGTAACCACGTGATGATCCCCGCCCTCCTGGCCATGAGCATCGGCCTGGTCGCCTGCGCCCACCAGCCGAACCCGAATCTGGAGTCAGCCCGCACCAACTTCTCCGCGCTGCAGAGCGATCCGCAGTCGAGCAAGGTCGCAGCCCTTGAAACCAAGGACGCCCAGGACTGGCTGAACAAGGCCGACAAGGCCTACATGGACAAGGAAGACAACAAGAAGGTCGACCAGCTCGCCTACCTGACCAACCAGCGCGTCGAAGTGGCCAAGCAAACCATCGCCCTGCGCACTGCCGAGGCCAACCTGAAAAACGCCGCCGCCCAGCGCGCCCAGGCCCGCCTGGACGCCCGTGACGCGCAAATCAAGAAGTTGCAGGAAAGTCTCAACGCCAAGCAGACCGAACGCGGCACCCTGGTGACCTTCGGCGACGTGCTGTTCGACTACAACAAGGCCGAGCTGAAAAGCAGCGCCTTCCCGAACATCACCAAGCTGGCGCAGTTCCTCCAGGAAAACCCTGACCGCAAGGTGATCGTCGAGGGCTACACCGACAGCACCGGTAGCGCCAACTACAACCAGGGCCTGTCCGAGCGTCGCGCCAACTCCGTGCGCATGGCGCTGGTCCGTGCCGGGGTCGACCCGGCCCGTATCGTTGCCCAGGGCTATGGCAAGGAATACCCGGTTGCCGATAACAGCAGCAACTCGGGCCGTGCGCAAAACCGTCGCGTGGAAGTGACCATCTCCAACGACAACCAGCCAGTGGCACCGCGTAGCGTGAGCAGCGCGCAATAAGCGTCAGGCTGAAATGAAAAATCCCGCCAGATTGGCGGGATTTTTTTGCTCTGTCACATTAAAAACACCACTTAAAGCACCTTTAAAAGCACCACAAAAAGAACTACCATCGCGTTACTTCGCTTCCGGCAAAGCCGCTGGTGTCCGATATCAGCCATGGACTACCTGAAACGAAGCACCTCCCGACAGCGCCCCCCCCATCAGGAAATGTTGCCATGGCAATGACATTCGCGGTCTTGGCCGATGTAGCCGCATCGGTCACCGACCTTAAAAAAGACCCCATGGGCACCCTGCGCGAAGCCAACGGCGAAACCGTTGTCATCCTCAACAGAAATGAGCCCGCGTTCTATGCGGTGCCGCCAGATCGCTACGAAGCGATGATGGAACTGATCGATGATGCGCAACTGGCGGAACTGGTCAGGCAACGGCGTGGGGAGCCTGCCGTCAGGGTAGATATCGATGAGCTCATCGCGGACGCCGAAGGATCCGGCAACTGACTATTGGCTGGAGTTCAACCTGAAGGCCAGAAAGGAATTCGACCAACTGGACGCTTCGATCCGGCTGCAATTGGCGAAAAAACTGAAATCCCGCCTGGCCTGGCCTCGGGTCGAAGCCGACAAGCTCGCGGGAATGCCGGATTGCTACAAGATCAAGCTGCAAAGCATCGGCTATCGGCTGGTTTATCAGGTCATCGAAGATCGGCTGATCGTGTTGGTGATTGCCGTTGGCAAGCGAGAGAGAAACCAGGTCTACGGGGCTGCGGCAGCTCGCATCACCCATTGACGGTATGAAAGCCATCGCCGGCAAGCCGGATTCCACAGCGCTTGTGGAGCCGGCAGCCCGCAATGGCTTTTTTGCAATCACTCCGTCTGCTGCGGCGTCTCCTGCCCCATGCAGCGCACCGCCTGTTTCTTGTTGTCCACCAATACGCCGGTCAAGCCTTTCTGCTGCATGTCGAACAGCACCAGCACGCCATCGATGCACTGCGCCATCTGTGGCGCGGGGTTGAGGGCGACCTTGTAGTCCTCGCCCGGCACCGTCTTGAGCATGGTGAATTCCGACAACAGCAGGGCATCCTCCGGTTTGGCGAAATGCAGGTAGCCGTAGTACCACAGGGCGCACACGGTACCGACGATGCTGCAGACTCCGGTAATGATCAGGGGGACGGCGTTGCGTTCTTCACTCATTGCGACTTCTCGTCAGGATAATTGGGGACTTCGGCCAGGCGACGCAGGCCGTTGAAATGTTCGGGGTCGTCCAGGAAACGCACCATCACCTGGCGCCAGGTCGGGTCGGCGAAGGTCTGCACATGGGCACCGCGCACCAACTGCAATACCCGCGGCGGCGGCGCGGCCTGGTACAGGCGGATGCCGTTGTCCATGGGCACCAGGTTGTCATCGATGCTGTGGAAGAACAGTTTCGGCGGGGTTTTCAGCAGGCCGATGGAACGGATGGCGCTGTCGCCATCAGGCACCATCCACGACAGCGGCACCTGCAGCGGCCAGGTCATCCACGACGTGCTCAGAGCGAAGCGCCCCACCGCGCGATAACTCGCCGGAACACCGTCGAACACCAGTGCCTTGAAGCGCTGCGCCTGGTCAGGGTGCTGCGCCAGGTAGTGGATCGCCATGGCCCCGCCGAGGCTTTGCCCCAGCAGCACCAGCGGTTTGTCCTGGACTTCCGGGGCTTTTTGCAGCCAGTCGAGGGCGGCGCCGATGTCCTGGTAGACCTCGGGCAGACCGGGTTTGCCTTCGGACAGTCCGTAACCGCGGTAATCGATCATCAGCACCTGATAGCCCTGCTCCGGCAACCAGTAGCTGCCGCCCAGATGCCAGGCCAGGTTGCCGCCGTTGCCGTGCAGGTGCAGCACGGTGCCTTTGACCTCCACGCCGTCCTTGGCCGGCAGCCACCAACCGTGCAGGCGAGTGCCGTCCTCGGCGGTCAGGCTGACGTCGCGCCAGGCCAGCTTGGCCTTTTCAGGGGTGAACGGCTGGCCGGGCTCTGGATAGAACAGCAGCGAGCTGCACCCGGACAGGCCCAGCAGCATCAGGCCCAGGGCGAACAGCCCGCGCCAGCGCTCAGAGAATGTTCGAGTAGTCGGCTTCAATCCGGTCCAGGCTCAGGTGGTTGAGGAAGTTGGAGAAACACATCCAGGCCGACAGCGCGTTGAGGTCGCGGAACTGCTCCGGCAGGTACTTGGGCGGTTCCACCAGGCCTTCGTCCACCAGTTGGCGCAGGGTCCGCATGTCTTCCAGGGTGGTCTTGCCGCAGAACAGCAGCGGTATCTGTTCGAGCTTGCCCTTGCGCACGGCCAACTGAATGTAGTTGTAAACCATGATGAAGCCCTTGAGGTAGGACAAGTCTTTGGTGAACGGCAGGCCATTGGGCACCGAGCCGCGGAACACCCGGCTGGCGTTGCCGTAGCTTTCCGCCATCTCGAAACCCTGGGCGCGGAAGAATTCGTAGACCTGCAGGAAATCGGCGCCCTCCTCGACCATGTGGATGGCGCGGGTGCGGTTGGTCAGCTTGCGCAGGCGGCTCGGGTAGGACGCGAAGGCGATGACTTCCATGAGGATCGCCAGGCCTTCCTGGGTCACCGTCGACGAGGGCGGGCCCTTGGCGAGGAAGGTGCAGATCGGCTGGTTAAGCCCGTTGAGGGTGGTGCCGACGTGCACCAGCCCCTCATGGACCTCCAGCGCGCGGACGTCGCGACTGTTGAACATGGCGTCGGCGCGGATCTTGATGTAGTCGGCCCCCGCCGCCGCGTCGGCGACGATGCCGTCCGACTCGAACACCCGGATGGTGCCCTCGGCCTCGCCGAACACCTTGTTCAGGCGTTGCTGGAGGATTTGCACCGCTTCCTTGGCACAGAGGTTCTTCGGTTCGTCCTTGAGGTCGCCCCGGCCGTCGATGTTGTTCAGGTAGTCCGAGAGCATCAGGCCGAGGTCGGCGAGGGTCGGGTCGCCGGCGTGGAAGGCGTCGGAAGCGGCGCCGTAGAGTTCCTGGGAGATCAGCCCGAAATCTTCGGTGCCGCGTGCTTCGAGCATGCGCACCACCATGCGGTACTCCTTGCACATGCGCCGCATGATCTGCCCGACCGGGTTGAACTGACCCAGGCGGCGGGTGATATCGCGCTCGATGTTCTGGAATTCCAGCTTCAGCGCGCCGGAGTCGAACGACAAGGGCCGGTTCTGGTAATAGGCGCGGTCCACCGCCGGTGGCTCCTTGCCCTTGGCCTTGAGAAAGCCCTGTCGGATACTGTCATCCCACTTCACCGCATCGAGCACGCGAATCGGCGTCTGCGCCTGAACAATGCGATCAGACAGGGTCCGTATCGTCTGCTGGTACTCGTCCACGCCCCACTCCTCGTTTCAGTTATTTGCCGGCACGCTGGAAACGGGCCACTTCGACGAACAGGTCGGAGTTGGCCGGGTCATCCAGGTAGGCCAGGACGCGTGCCACCGGGCTGTCGATCAACACGCCGTCGCCGTTGTCTTCCGGCACTTCGATGGTGCGGCCGCTGAGTTCTTTCTTCTCCAGAGCCTGGTTGACCTGCTCGACATCGAGGTTGTAGACCACCAGTTCCTTGTTATCGATCACTTCGAAGCCGCCGATCAGGAAATTCCCGCCCATGGCCTTGGGCACGCCCGCCGAGAGATACCAGCGGTTGCCATGACGCGACACGGTGAACGCGTATTCCTGACGCGGCTTGTCCTTGGCCGAGGCCACCGCCTTGTAGGCGTTGCCACCGGAGCGGCTGATCAGCAGGGTCAGGGGTTCGCCCCAGGCATCCTTGCTGGTCCACTTGCCCAACAGGGCCTTGGGTGCCGGCTCGTTGGCCGGGATCGGCTCGTTGAATGTCACCAGACAGCCGTTCAACAGCAGGAAAGACAGGGCCAGCAGCACACGCCAGGCTTTCATCGGGTTCTCCTTGAGGGGCTCGCGGCTCAGTCCGCCGCCAGCACCAGATGCAGGTAACGGACAAGAATAGCGAGCATCTGCCCTTCAGCCTGCGGTTTTGCGGCATCGAGCAGGCCCTGATATTCCATCTGCTCGATTATTGCCGTCAACACAATGGCGTCTTGCTGCGGCTGGCGCGAGCCCACGACCTGCAAAAGCTGGCAGGCGCCACGCAGCAGAATCTGCTCGTGCAGCTTCACCAACTCGGCCAGACGCGGGCACAGCAGGGCTTCCTGGCGGAACGCCTGCTCGGCCATGAGGAAGTCGCGGCGGTTGTGCAATTGGCGCTGGACGTACTCGGCGGTCATCTTCGCCACCTCGTCGGCCAGCCGCGCCCGCGAGGCCGGGCTGCCATCGCCCTGGGCGAGCAACTGGCGCAGGATCACCTCGGTGTTCTCCCACAGCTTGGCCATGTAGGCGGCGCTGCGTTCGACGTACTGGGCGAAGGTATCGCTGAGCAGGTCCTGGATATCGTTGAAGTAGTAAGTGGTGGCCGACAGCGGCACGCCCGCCTCCGCCGCCACCGCGCGATGGCGCACGCCCCGCACGCCGTCGCGCACGACGATGCGCATGGCCGCGTCGAGAATCTGCTGGCGGCGCTGTTCGCTGCCCTGCCGGCTGGCCTTGCGGCCTTGGTACTGCACGCTTTCTGCCACTGCGGTGGCGACGCCAGCAGCGCCTTGTTGTGTCATGGGGAGAGTCACTGGCGGGTTACCTCGAAATCTGGGATTTACAGGCATGAAAAAGCCGCCAAGGGCGGCTGATTCATGTTGCTCTCGCGGGCCTCATCGAAGCAGCTCGGCGCCCCGACAAGACAGCGATGAGGCCATCAAACCTGACGAAATCAGGCCTGCGGACGCATGTGCGGGAACAGGATCACATCGCGGATCGACGGCGAGTTGGTCAGCAGCATCACCAGACGGTCGATACCGATACCTTCACCCGCCGTTGGCGGCATGCCGTACTCCAGGGCGCGGACGAAGTCGGCGTCGTAGTGCATGGCTTCGTCATCACCGGCGTCCTTCTCGGCCACCTGGGCCATGAAGCGCTCGGCCTGGTCTTCAGCGTCGTTGAGCTCGGAGTAGGCGTTGGCGATCTCGCGACCACCAATGAACAGCTCGAAGCGGTCAGTGACGTTCGGGTTCTTGTCGTTGCGACGGGCCAGCGGCGAGACTTCGAACGGGTATTCGGTGATGAAGTGCGGCTGTTCCAGCTTGCTCTCCACCAGCTCTTCGAAAATCATCACCTGCAGCTTGCCCAGGCCTTCGTGGCCGAGCACCTTGGCGCCGGCTTTCTTGGCGATGGCACGGGCCTTGTCGACGTCCAGCAGGTCAGCCTCGGTGAGTTCCGGGTTGTACTTGAGGATCGAGTCGAACACGCTCAGGCGCACGAACGGCTCGCCGAAGTGGAAGACTTTCTCGCCGTAAGGCACGTCGGTGCTGCCCAGAACAAGCTGTGCCAGCTCGCGGAACAGTTCCTCGGTGAGGTCCATGTTGTCGTTGTAGTCGGCGTAGGCCTGGTAGAACTCGAGCATGGTGAATTCAGGGTTGTGCCGGGTCGAAACGCCTTCGTTGCGGAAGTTGCGGTTGATCTCGAACACTTTCTCGAAACCACCGACCACCAGGCGCTTGAGGTACAGCTCCGGGGCGATACGCAGGAACATCGGCATGTCCAGCGCGTTGTGGTGGGTTTCGAACGGCTTGGCTGCAGCGCCGCCAGGAATGGTCTGCAGCATCGGCGTCTCGACTTCGAGGAAGTCGCGCTTGGCCAGGAAACTGCGGATGTGGGAGATGACCAGGGAACGCACGCGGAAGGTCTCGCGGGTTTCCTCGTTGACGATCAGGTCGACGTAGCGCTGGCGATAGCGCTGCTCGGTGTCGGTCAGGCCGTGGTGCTTGTCCGGCAGCGGACGCAGCGACTTGGTCAGCAGACGCACGTTGGTCATTTCAACGTACAGGTCGCCCTTGCCGGAACGGGCCAGGGTGCCTTCGGCGGCGATGATGTCGCCCAGGTCCCAGGTCTTGACCGCGGCCAGGGTTTCTTCCGGCAGGGTCTTGCGGTTGACGTAGACCTGGATACGCCCGGTCATGTCCTGGATCACCATGAACGAACCACGGTTGAGCATGATGCGACCGGCAACCTTGACCGGGATCGCTGCAGCTTCCAGCTCTTCCTTGGTCTTGTCGACATACTGTTTCTGCAGGTCGTTGCAGTAGCTGTCGCGGCGGAAGTCGTTGGGGAAGGCCTGGCCCTTGGCGCGTTCTGCGGCAAGCTTTTCCTTGCGCAGGGCGATCAGGGCGTTTTCTTCCTGTTGCTGGGCTTGCGGGTCGAGTTGTAGATCGCTCATGTCGTCACTTTTTCCATCAGGGTTCGTTGTCCCAGGTCGCGGACCGGGGATCGCGGGCAAGCCCGCTGGCTACGGGCATTGCCTCGCGCATGGGTGTCGCGGTTACAGCCCCTGTTTGAGGCTCGCTTCCAGGTATTCGTCGATATCGCCGTCGAGCACCTTGTCGCAGTCGCTGCGCTCGATGTTGGTGCGCAGGTCTTTGATCCGCGAAGCATCCAGAACGTAGGAGCGGATCTGGTGACCCCAGCCGATGTCCGACTTGGTGTCTTCCAGTGCCTGGGAGGCGGCGTTGCGGCGCTGGATTTCCTGCTCGTACAACCGGGCCCGCAGCATTTTCATGGCGGTGTCCTTGTTGGCGTGCTGGGAGCGTTCGTTCTGGCAGCTCACCACGGTGTTGGTCGGTACGTGGGTGATACGTACGGCCGAGTCGGTGGTGTTTACGTGCTGACCACCGGCACCGGAGGAGCGGTAGGTGTCGATGCGCAGGTCGGACGGGTTGATCTCGATTTCAACCTTGTCGTCGATCTCGGGCGAAACGAACACCGCCGAGAACGAGGTGTGGCGACGGGCGCCGGAGTCGAACGGGCTCTTGCGCACCAGGCGGTGCACGCCGATCTCGGTCCGCAGCCAGCCAAAGGCGTATTCGCCCTTGATGTGCACGGTAGCGCCCTTGATGCCGGCGACTTCACCCTCGGACAATTCCATGATGGTGGCGTCGAAGCCACGCTTGGACGCCCAGCGCAGGTACATGCGCAGCAGGATGTTGGCCCAGTCCTGGGCCTCGGTGCCGCCGGAACCGGCCTGGATGTCCAGGTAGGCGTTGTTCATGTCCATCTCGCCGCTGAACATCCGGCGGAATTCGAGCTTCTCGAGCGACTCGCGCAGGCGGTCAAGCTCGCTGACGACGTCGTTGACCGCGCCTTCATCGTCTTCTTCGACGGCCATGTCCAGCAGGTCGCGGCAATCGGCCAGACCACCGGACAAGCCGTCCAGGGTCTCGACGATCTGTGCCAGGGTGGCGCGCTCGCGGCCCAGTTCCTGGGCGTACTCGGGTTTGTTCCAGACGTTCGGGTCTTCGAGCTCGCGGTTGACTTCGATCAGGCGGTCATGCTTGTGATCGTAGTCAAAGATACCCCCGAATAGACTCGGAACGCTCGGTGAGGTCCTTGATGGTATTCAGGATCGGATTGATTTCCATGGGCGGGCGGCTCTCGTGCGGATTCTGTGAAAAGCCGGAGAGTATAGCGCACGAGAGGCCGCGCACGGCAAGCCGCGCGCGTCGATGCGACAGGTTGCAGTTCAGATCGCCATCAGCCGATGCCGACCTGATTGCGGCCGTTGTTCTTGGCCTGGTAGAGGGCGTTGTCCGCCGCCGAGATCAATTGCCGGCAGTGGCTGCCGACGGCCGGGGTCTGGGTCGCCAGGCCGATGCTGACGGTCAGCCAGGAATCCGGCTTGGGCATGATGTGGGCGATGCGCGCGGCTTCAACGGTCTGGCGCAGTTTTTCCGCCACCAGCCGGGCACCGCCCGGCGAGGTGTTGGGCAGCACCAGGGCGAATTCCTCGCCGCCGTAGCGCGCCGGCAGGTCGCTGGGCCGGGCGCAGCAGGAACGGATGGCTTCGGCGACCTGGCGCAGGGCCTCGTCGCCGGCCAGATGGCCGAAGGTGTCGTTGAACGACTTGAAGTAGTCGACATCGACCATCAGCAGCGACAGTTGCGACTGCTCGCGCATTGCCCGGCGCCATTCCAGTTCGAGGTATTCGTCGAAATGGCGGCGGTTGGACAGCCCGGTGAGGCCGTCGGAGTTCATCAGCCGCTGCAGCACCAGGTTGGTGTCGAGCAGTTGCTGCTGGCTGACCCGCAGCGCGCGGTAGGCTTCGTCGCGCTGCAGCAAGGTCAGGTAGGAGCGCGAGTGATAGCGGATGCGCGCCACCAGCTCGATGTTGTCCGGCAGTTTGACCAGATAGTCGTTGGCCCCGGCGGCAAAGGCCGCGCTCTTGACCAGCGGGTCTTCCTTGGTCGACAGGACGATGATCGGGATGTCCTGGGTCGCCGGGTTGCTGCGGTATTCGCGCACCAGGGTCAGGCCGTCGAGGCCCGGCATGATCAGGTCCTGGAGAATCACCGTCGGCTTGATGCGGATGGCCTGGGCCACCGCCTCGTGCGGGTCGGCACAGAAATGGAAGTCGATGTTTTCTTGCTGGGCAAGGCCACGGCGCACGGCTTCGCCGATCATCGCCTGGTCATCGACCAGCAGGACCATCGCCGAGTTCTCGTCAGAGGCTGCAAAGCCGTCGATCGGTAGATCATTCATGCGCTGTCACCTGGGCACTGCCGGCGGGCCGGCGTGGCTGAATACATATCGTCATTTCGGGAAAATTTCCATTAGTCGTGGGGCTATCCGCTCCAGCGGACGCACTTCCACGGCCGCGTCGATGGCGACGGCCGCCTTGGGCATGCCGTACACCGCACTGCTCTGCTGGTCCTGGGCGATGGTCAGGTAACCCTGCTGACGCATGAGCTTGAGCCCTTGCGCACCATCGCGGCCCATGCCGGTGAGCAGCACGCCCACCGCATCGCCGCGCCAGAACCGCGCCACGCTCTCGAAAAACACATTGATCGAGGGGCGGTAGATTTCATTCACCGGCTCGGCGGTGTAGGCCAGGGTGCAATCGGCGAGCAGGCGAATATGGTGGTTGGTGCCGGCCAGCAACACCTGGCCCGGCTGCGGCGGCTCGCCTTCGCGGGCCAGGCGAACGGTCTGGCCGGAAGCGCTGCTGAGCCATTCGGCCATGCCCGCGGCGAACACTTGATCGACATGCTGAACCAGCACGATGGATGCCGGAAACTCCTTGGGCAGGCCTTTGAGCAACACCTCCAGCGCCGCCGGCCCGCCCGCGGACGAGCCGATGGCCACCAGCCCCTGGCGTTGCGCGGCCTGGCGCAACGGTGCCGACACGGGGCGCACGCTGCTGGCGCGCTGCTGGCCGATCAGCCAGGAAATATTGAAGATCTTGCGCAGCAGCGGCGCCGCCGCTTCCTTGGGGTCGCCGCCGCCGAGGGCCGGCGTGTCCACGACGTCCAGCGCGCCGTAGCCCATGGCCTCGAACACCCGGTGCACGTTCTGCCGGCGATCGACGGTGACGATGACGATCGCGCAAGGCGTTTCGGCCATGATCCGCCGGGTCGCCTCGACGCCGTCCATCTGCGGCATGATCAGGTCCATCAGCAGCAGGTCCGGGGTCTGTTCGGCGCAGCGGCGCACCGCCTCGGCGCCATCGCTGGCGACCCAGATCACCTCGTGGGCCGGCTCGTATGCCAGGGCGCGGCGCAGGGCCTCCACGGCCAGGGGCATATCGTTGACGATGGCAATTTTCATCCCTGCGCACCCCCGATCAGTTCAACCACGGCATCGAGCAAGGCGTCATCGTGGAAACTCGCCTTGGCCAGATAATAGTCGGCGCCAGCATCGAGGCCGCGTCGCCGGTCTTCTTCACGGTCTTTGTAGGACACCACCATCACCGGCAGCGATTGCAGGCGACTGTCGCGGCGCAACAGCGTGACCAGCTCGATGCCGTCCATGCGCGGCATGTCGATGTCGGTGATCAGCAGGTCGAAGTCCTCGCTGCGCAGCGCGTTCCAGCCATCCATCCCGTCCACCGCCACCGCCACTTCGTAGCCGCGGTTGCTCAGCAGCTTGCGTTGCAGTTCGCGCACGGTCAGCGAGTCGTCCACCACCAGCACGCGCTTGCGCGCCACTTCGCGCGTCCCGCCGCCGCCGCGCTCGATACGCTCCAGGCGACCCGTGCTGAGGAGTTTTTCCACCGAGCGCAGCAAGTCCTCGACGTCGACGATCAGCACCACCGAACCGTTGTCCAGCAGCGCTCCGGCCGAGATGTCCTGGATCTTGCCCAGGCGCGCGTCGAGCGGCATCACCACCAACACCCGCTCGCCAATCAGCCGCTCCACCGCCACGCCATACAGCGTGTCGCGCTCGCGGATCACCACAACCTTGATGCTCTGCCCGTCACCCGGGGTCGCCGGGCGATTGAGCAACTGGCTGGCCGAGACCAGGCCGATATGCCGGCCTTCGTGCCAGAACTGCTGGCGGCCTTCGAGCTGCACGATGGCTTCGGCCGGCAGTTCCAGGGTGCGTTCGATATGGGCCAGCGGGAAAGCGTAGGCTTCGCCGCTGACCTCCACCACCAGGCTGCGCACCACCGACAAGGTCAGCGGCACTTCCAGGTGGAAGCGGCTGCCGTGGCCACTGCTCTGGGTCATCTCGATCTGTCCGCGCAACTGCCGGACCATGTGTTGCACCGCGTCCAGGCCAACGCCGCGGCCGGACACCTCGGTAACCTTGTCGCGCAGGCTGAAGCCCGGCAGGAACAGGAAGGTCAGCAGTTCCGCCTCGCTCATCTGCGCCACGGTCTCGGCCGGCGAGAGCTGGCGCTCGACGATGCTGCGGCTCAAACCGCGCAGGTCCACGCCGCCGCCGTCATCGCTCAGTTCCAGAATCAGCAAACCCGCCTGGTGCGAGGCGCGCAGGCGGATGGTGCCTTCCATCGGCTTGCCGGCGAGCAGGCGCTGCTCGGGCATTTCGATGCCGTGATCGACGGCGTTGCGCAGCAGGTGGGTCAGCGGCGCTTCGAGTTTTTCCAGCACGTCGCGGTCGACCTGGGTCTTTTCGCCCTCGATCTCCAGGCGCACCTGCTTGCCCAATGAGCGACCGAGGTCGCGGACCATCCGGCTCTGCCCGGTCAGCACATCGGCGAACGGCCGCATGCGGCACGCCAGCGCGGTGTCGTAGAGCAACTGCGCGCGCTGACCGGCCTGCCAGCCCAACTCATCGAAGTCGGCGGCCTGCTGCAACAGCATCTGTTGGGTTTCGCCCATGAGTTGCTGGGTCAGGGCGAGGCTTTCGAGAATCTCGGCGCCCTGCTCTCCGGCATCGATCTGCGCCTTGAGCCCGTCGAGGGCGCGCAGGCTTTGCCCGTGGACGCGCTTGAGGCGCTGCAGGGTGGCGAGAAAGGGTTTGAAGCGCTGGGTTTCCACCAGCGCCTTGCTCGACAGGTCGAGCAGGCTGTTCAAGCGCTCGGCGGTAACCCGCAGGACGCGTTCGCCGCCCTCGGTAGGCTTGCCCCGGCTGACCGGGCGCGGCTCCGGCTCAGCTTCGGCTTCCGCCTCGACCTCAGGCT
>NZ_JANLNX010000049.1:0-37452 GCF_025466015.1 Pseudomonas sp. 5P_5.1_Bac1
CGAGCTGGGCACGCCGCCGGTGTGACCGCCGCCCTCGCCGCCCTGGATGGTGATCATGTCGGCGCCCAACTCCACCGCCTTGATCGCGTGCTTGAGCGCGCCGACGGTGGGAATGCACAGCACCTGAGCGGCCTTGAAGCGAGCGATGGTCTGTTTGTCCGGGCCGCGGCCGTAGCTGACCGCACGCAGGCGATAGGCGATGGCGAGGTCGACGCACTGCGCGGCGTTGTCCTGGAACATATGGAAATTCAGGCCGAAGTTGCTGCCGCCGGTGGCGTCGATCACCTTGCGGATTTCACCCTCCAACTCATGGGCGGGAATGGTCGCCCCGGCGAGAAAGCCGAAGCCGCCCGCGCGGGTGGTGGCGATCACCAGATTGGCGTCGGCGACCCAGCCCATGGCCGTCTGCACGATGGGATAACGGCAGCCCAGCGCTTCGGTCAACGGAGTCTGCAGCCAGCCGCTCATGCGCCATCGCTCCCGGCGGCGACCGCCTGTTTGTTGGCCTGGGCCATGCCCTTGGCGTCGAAGCCGCCGAGCTTGTCGCCCGACAGCAATTCGTTATGGGCGTGGGCGAAGTGGTGCCAGGCGAACGCCGCGTCCATGGCCGTGCGCTTGCCTTGCAGGTCTTCGACGTGGTTGATCGCCTGTTTGGTCAGGGCCAGGCCCATGCGCGGCTGGCGGGCGATGGTCGCGGCCATGGCGTAGGTGGTGCTTTCAAGGTCGTCGCGGGGCACCACGCGGTTGAGCATGCCCATTTGGTAGGCGCGCTCGGCGCTCATGCGGTCGCCGCAAAAAAGGAATTCCTTGGCGATGCGCGGGTTCAGTTCATAGGGATGGGCGAAGTACTCGACCCCCGGAATACCCATGCGCACCACCGGGTCCTGGAAGAACGCATCGTCGCTGGCGACGATCAGGTCGCAGACCCAGGCCAGCATCAGCCCGCCCGCGACGCAGGCGCCCTGGACCATGGCGATGGTCGGCTTGGGCAACTCGCGCCAGCGCCGGCACATGCCCAGGTAAACCTCCTGTTCGCGGGCGTACAACTGCTCGCCGCCAGGCTTGTTGGTATGGTCCCACCACAGGTGGGCGCGTTCGAACGGCTTGTCGATGTCGCGCCCCGGCGTACCGATATCGTGGCCGGCGGAAAAATGCCGGCCAGCGCCGCGCAGCACGATCACCTTGACCCCGTCGTCGTCCACCGCCCGGCGCAGGGCGGCGTCGAGGGCGTAGGTCATCTGCGAGTTCTGCGCGTTGTTGAAGTTGGGCCGGTTCAGGGTGACGCTGGCGATGCCGTCGGCCACCCCGTACAGCACCGGCTCGTCGGTCTCGTAGGCCGACCGGTCCTGGCGCACGACGAATTCGCTGTCGTTGCTGTGCATGTTCGCGCTCCTGTCTCAGGCGGTACGGATGCCGGGCGGGTTGCCCTTGAGCGCGCTGGCGCGCAGGTCGTGGGGATCGAGCCGGCGGATCAGCGCCAGTTGTTCGGCGGTCGGGTGCGCGGTCTGTTTCAGGTGCGGCGACTTCAGCAGCGGGAAGCCGGTGTTGTCCTGGACCTGTTCGAAGCTCACGCCCGGGTGCAGGCTGCGCACCTGCACGGCGCGCTCGGGGCCGTCGAAATCGAGGACGCAGAGGTCGCTGACCACCACGCGGATATCCATCAGGTCGCGGCGCGCGCCTTCGGGCCAGCGATCGGCCTTGAAGCCGACGCCGGAGACCATGTCCACCTCGCCGCTGACGAACACCCGGGTGTTGTGGTTCGGCACGAAGAACGAGTTGAGGTGGTTGATGCTGTTGCCCGGCAGGCCGCGTACGCCGAGGATCGCGGTCTTCGGCTTGTGGTAGTCGCCGACGCAGGACAGGTTGGTCTGGCCCCAGCGGTCGATCTGGGTCGGACCGATCATGGCGTGGCGGCGCCCGCCCCAGACGCATTCGAAGACCCGCTCGAAGGACATGTAGCCCGAGTAGCGCGGCTGATAATCACCGCGCGGGCCCAGCGGCACCGGCTCTTCCACCAGGAAGGCCTCGCTGTCGGTCATCAGCAGTTCCGGGCTGTGGCTGAGCTTGGCGACGCTGGCCCCCAGGCGCGGAATCACGCCGAGGCCCGAGGCGATCAGCTCGCCGTTGCCGCGCCAGGCTTCGGCGGCGGCGACGATCAACAGTTCGGCGAGGGTGAAATCACAATTGGCAGACATTCTTCGCTCTCCTCAGAACACGGGAAGGGGCAACGCGCCCATGCGCTCGGCACCGCCGTTTTGCGCTTGATAGGCCTGCTCGCCGCCGGCCACGTAGGTCTGCAGGTACTGCGCCCAGCCGCCCTCCTCGCTGGCACTGGCGACGTAGCGCTTGAGGTGCTGCAAGTCCCAGCCGTAGTCGGACGGGCATGAGGTCGGATGCGCGCCCAGCGGTGCGTGAATCACGCCGGTCACCAGGTAGCGCTCGAAGGTGTTGAAGCGGGCGCTTTCGGCGGTCAGTTCGACACGCTCTTCGAGTTTTTCGCAGGAGACGAAGCACTGCTGCGCGGCGCGGGCGAACAGGTGGTCGAAGTACGGATCGGGGCCGGTCACCAGGCAGTTGCCCAGGCGGTCGGCGACGTTGACGTGGATGAACGCCACGTCCAGGTTCAGCGCCGGCATCGCCAGCAGTACCTCGCCGTCAGCGTAGGGCGAGCGGATTTCCTTGATCTCGGGGTTGAGCCGCGCCACGTCGGTGGCCAGGCCGCAACGGGTCGGCAGGAACGGCAGGCGCATGCCGGCGGCGCGCAGGCCCCACTGGAACATGCCTTCGTCCAGTTCCATCAACTCCAGCTCGCCGGCTTCGCGGGCCTTGCGGTAGTAGGGTTCCAGCGGAATGGCGTCGAGGGTGGCGAAGCCGAACACCAGCTTGCGCACCTTGCCGGCGGCGCAGAGCATGCCGACTTCCGGGCCACCGTAGGCGACCACGGTGAGGTCTTTCACTGGCGAACGAAGGATCTCGCGGACGATCGCCATCGGCTTGCGCCGCGGGCCCCAGCCACCGAAACCGATGGTCATGCCGTCGCGCAGTTGGGCGACCGCATCGGCCGCCGTCAGTTGTTTGTTCATGTCAGGCTCCTTGCTGGCCGACCGAGAAGTCATGGCCCCAAATGCTCACGCGGGTGAACTCGAAGGCCGAGTGTTGCGCCCAGTCCACTTGCAGGCCGCCGAAGCCGTATTCGAGGTCGAAGCCGGACGGGGTCTGCATGTAGAAGCTGGTCATGCGGTCGTTGAGGTGCTGGCCGAGGGTGGCCGAGAGCTTCACGCCCTGGGCCAGGTGGCGGTCATGGGCGCGGCCGACTTCGGTCATCGAATCGACCTCGACCATCACGTGCACGCAGCCCGACGGCACCGGGTACTCGGCCAGGGCCAGGCTGTGGTGGCGGGCGTTGCCGCAGTGCAGGAAGTGGATGCGCACCGGTGGGGCCGACGGGTCGGGGCGGAAATTGAAGATGTCCGACAGGCCGAAGCCGAGCACATCCTTGGCGAATGCCAGGGTCGCGTCGAAGTTCGGCGCCGGCAGGACCGTGTGGCCCAGGCCCATGTCACCGGTGATGAAACGCGGCACGCCCTGGGGCGAGACGAATGGCAGGCAGTCGGAGCGATGGCCCCAGCTCAGCTCGTGGCGATTGCCCGACGGATCGACCACCGACGCCAGCGCCTGTACGCCGCGCTGGTCGATGTCCTCGGCGCTGCCGGCCTGCCATTCCACGCCCTGCTCGTCCAGATGGCGCAAGGCGGCGTTGAACGCCTGCTCCGAGGCCAGCTCCCAGCCCGACGCGACATAGCGCGCCGCGCTGCCTTCGACGATGAGCATGCGAAACGGCCGCTCGTCCATCTTCACATACAGCCCGCCCGCCGGCGCCGGCCGGACCTGCATGCCGAGCACATCCTCGGCGTAGCGCTGCCATTGGCTGAGGTTTTCGACCTGTGCGACGAAATAGCCCAAACCGCGAATCTCGATCATGCCCCTGTTCCTCGATGGCTGAATTCGGTATCGAGGTCATTGTGCGCAGCGGCACTGGGGGCATCATCGTCCGTTGAGACTAAGCGGGTTGGGCGGGCGGACTAGCTGAAAATGGACAAGGCCATCCTGCCGATCAGGAAGACCAGCAGGATCAGGAAGAACACGCGAATAAAGCCGCTGCCATAGCGCAGCGCCAGAAAGGTGCCGACGAAAGCCCCGGCCATATTGCTGAGGCACACCAACCCGCCAATGGCCCACAGCACATGGCCGGACGGGATGAAGAACAGCAGCGCCGCGCAGAACGTCGCCAGATTGACCAGCTTCGCCGACGCGGAGGCGTTGAGGAAATCGAAACCAAAGACCTTCACGAAGGCAAACAGCAGCAGGCTGCCGCTGCCGGGACCGAAGACGCCGTCATAAAAGCCGATCAGCGCGCCGAGGCAGATGCCCCACGCGACGGTTCGCCCGCTGCGGTGAACGTGCGCATGCGTCCTGCCGAGGTCCTTTTTGGCAAAGGTGTACACGGCCATCACCACCAGCACGATGAACACCGCGTATTCCATGACCGATCGGGGAATCAGCGACACCGAAAAAGCGCCGAGAAAGGAGCCTGCGAACGCCGACA
Organism: Pseudomonas sp. 5P_5.1_Bac1; assembly: GCF_025466015.1. Lineage (NCBI taxonomy): Bacteria > Pseudomonadati > Pseudomonadota > Gammaproteobacteria > Pseudomonadales > Pseudomonadaceae > Pseudomonas > Pseudomonas sp. 5P_5.1_Bac1. Next base: position 4,607 of record NZ_JANLNX010000049.1, read on the forward strand.
CCATGGTGGGAATCAAGAGCCACCAGACGATCCTGACGCGCTTCGCGTAGCTGAAGATCGAAGCGAGGTTACCCGCCAGCACCGCCAGCTTGTTGGTACCGAAGACGGTAGCCAGACTGTATTGAGGCAGCGCATGCAGGAGTGCGGGAACCTGTACCAGCCCGCCTCCGCCTACCGCGGCATCGATCAGGCCTCCGCAGAAAGCAAATAACGCCAGAATGACCAGGGCATTTTCAAACGCCATCAAAACCTCGTTCAAACGCGGGAATACGAAAACCTTTTTAACGTTCCGAGCTATTTGCGGATTACATAAGCACATCGCACAAAGCGCAAAAAGCCGCTCCGACACGTTTGTTGTAATCCAGCATTATGTTCTGCATCCGATCAGTCTCGAAGGGAAGACCGGCCTGCCGGCCAAATGCCTGGACGGCGGCAAGCGCATGAAGACCATGCCTGTTTTCCACGTCACCAGAGTGCCCGGTGACATAAGCCCTGGCATTACGAATGCCTTTGGCATCCGCTCTAAACGAGGCATTGAGGGTGTGCAGCTTTTCCTCGATGTACTGCGCAAGGAAATTGTATTCACGGCCATTCCAAAGCTCTGACGCGACGGAGACCAGCATGGCGTCCATCATCGATTGCTGATACCTGGCGGATTTCATTGGAGCGCCATGCGCCGCCACCCCGATTTGATAAAGAAACCCGGAAAACCTGTTGCACGCCTCAACGGTGTAACGACTGGCGACCCAATCCGAAGCGCCAAAAGCGGCTGTCATGTGAGCGTACATTCCATCATGTCCCTCATGCCCGAGGCCAAAGTCATCTTTGGCGACCTCATGCATGTGCGCCATTACGAGGCTGTGGTTCATTTGCTCATTCACCGGCATGGACACTGCGTCAGCGGATAGACGCATGATGATTTTTGCCGAGACCAGGCTGGTTGTTTTATGAAGTTCATTCCAGCCATTGAAAAACTTCAAGACGCCGTCGTCAGCGTCGGTCTTGTTCAGGAAGGCCCTGAATGCGCTCTCGGCATAGCGTTGTGCAGTCTGCGTGATGGGGTCGTCAAGAACATTGCGCATTGCCTGTTTGATACTCGTCACATGCTCAATTTGTGCAAGCAATGGTCCTCTGCGCATGCCTTCCGTTATTGCCCGTCCTGGAATTTTTAAAAGGGCGATATGCTGGGGAAGCGTCTTGATGAAACTCAGTCCAAAGCCGTGCATGGACTTGGCGCCCACAAAGCCCTCAACGCCGTGCCCTTCAAACATGGAACTCATGCTTATCTCCTTGAAGTGAATCGAAAAGAGAGACCCGCAGAAGATTCGAACTCCTGGCATTAAAGCCAGTACCGCACGATTAACAAACCTTCAGAGTGCCGCATCAATACTGCGTCAACACTAGCCAACTCCAAGATGAGAACAAGAACAAAAACCAATGAAATGTCTCGCAATCACGTAGGAGACTTCTCCATCGAGAGATTGCGAAGAATCTTATGCAAGGTCGAAGTGCCGGAGCGGTTTAATAAAACTGGCGCCCTGTAGGAGAAGTACACGCTGATTCTTGCGCCTGGATCGACCAAGGACAACGACGGTAACCGAGATCCGGAGACGCATCAGACAATGCCTGTGGTTATGTCATGACGGACGCAGAGCTCTTGGCCCAAGACTGAGACCGGGCGAGCCGATGTCGCCTGACAATGGTCAATACGCTGTAGGGACTGGAGTCGATTGGTGCGCTACATCGAGGCCGGCTTCTTGCAAGTCGACAACAACCGGTTTTTTAGGGGGCGACAGCAGTTGCTATCGAGCATGCAGACGCAATATACCTGCAGGATATGGTTACCAGGGCAGCGCCCTGGTAACCATTGCGACACATGCAAAAACCTCTTGAATTATTAATTTAAATGCCATGTAGTCCGGAAGCGCCGGGACGCGGAAAAAACTTGACAGGACTGTATCTGAAATTCAACCACAGGTCATAGTGCACCGGATCAAACATATGAGACTGGTTAATCGGATTAAAAGGATTCACTTTTGTAATCCTAAGCGAATCCATGTTGGCAATTAATCCATTAATTACTTTTCCACCTCCAAACTCCCCTAGAGCAAACCCCAGACCGACTTCATTCGCCGTATAGTTCGAATACACACCCCCCACATACCCTTTCACCTTGGAACGCGTGAGGTCAGCAAAGCGCTGGGCAAAGGAATGACTCAATCCATCGGCCGAATGGCACATGATCAATCGAATATTGGGATATTTTTCAAAATCGACAAAACCCCTGAGCTTTCTATATACGTCATCCGCCAACTTCAAGCCACCATCCAGCGCCATCATCCCACTGTTACCAACCAGGCCTCCATGGGCGTGTATATTCAACCGCGGAGCCCCTTTGTATGTATCTTCAAATATATACCCCAGGTCACCAGCGAGCCGGGCATTCCTGCCGTCACGCCCCATCTTTTCAAATACAGTTACCGAGGCGCCGGTTCTCCCACCGGCGGCAACTTTCCCGCCGGTACGTCGAGCAGTATCCAGATAACGCCCGCTACGCGACGCTTTAAACAGCGCACTGACGCCCTGGAGTTTCACGAAATGGCGCAAACTGCGCAGCGCCTGAATGCCCGCGCGTACGCCTTTGGCGATCAGCCCGGCTATTTTCGCAAAGGCCGCCCCCGAAGCATCGAAGAAGCTGAGCGCTGCCGATGCCCACCCCAGCTTGTCAGACAACGCCGGGTTGCTTTGCTTGAGTGCCAGTGATGCTGCGCCCAGTGCGAATCCCGTCGCGCCAACGGCCAACAACACCACACCCAGCACACCGCCGGTCATGATCGAGCCGATAACCGCAAGCGCACCAAACACCCCGAGCAGTAACCATTCCCACCACTCCGCCGGCTCATGAGTGGGTGGCGTCGACTGCAGGATCATGTCGTCCAGTGAGGCCAGGCTTTGCGCCTGGGCCCGGCGGTTGATCATGATGTGCCCGTCCTTGTCCCACCAGTTCACCGGGTCTCTGCCGGCGCAGTAGGCCCGGTCATTGAGCCCGCCTTTGCCGAACGGGCTCAGGCTGTCGCCCTGATAAAACGCCCGGTGTTGCGGATCATAGACCCGGTAGCCATGCCCTGGATGGTAGTTGCCGGTCACCGGATCAACGCGCTGGCCGTTATAGCCCAGGCCGCTTTTCATGGCGTTCAGCTCTCCCAGAGGGGCCTCTCCCCAAGGGGTCAAGCCGACGAAGCGGCTTTCCCATTCGCCCTTGGCGTTTAACCAGAACTCCTCTCCACCGCCATTCTGTGGGTCGGCCAGGATGAACAGGGTCTCGGTGGTTTCGCTCGCACCCTGACCTTCACGCATCTGCACCACCAGGCCTGCTTCTTCATCGAGGACGCGCCGCTTGATAGCATCGCCCTTTGCATCCAGCCAGACTTCGCCGCACAACTGATTGTCGCTGTATTGCAATACCCGGCGCTGCTTGTTCGCCTCATCCCACTGGGCCGCCAGGCGTCCAAACTCGTCATATTCATAGGTTGCAAGCGTGGCTTCGTTCTCTGTTGAGGTGACAGATTGCAGTTGCCCCGTGTGGGTATAGGCGAATACCTGCTTCCGCTCGGTATTTTTTTGGTTACCGCTGTTGTCATAGTCCAACTGCGTTTCTATCGACTGGCTGGCAGGTTCATCTTTTGGGGTCCGTATTACGGTCACGCGGGTTCGCAGAGTCGGTTGCTTGAGATTACCGTAACTATAAAGTTGTTCTTCTTTGTCTTCATTCGCGAATGTTGTGACGCAGCTCAGAAGACTTCCCAGCGTCGTATAGGTATACGACTGGCTAATGAGCACATCGCCCTGCGCATTCTTGATTTCATGGCCCGCGGTTGCATTGACGGACCAGAAGCACAACTCGTCTCGCCAAGTCAGATAAGCAAAGTTCTCCGTTCTGGCAGGGGTGCTTTCCCCGTTTCGATACCACGTCTTGCTGGATAACTGCCCTATCGCGGTCCAGGTCTGGACGTAGCGACTTTTGACGATCCCGTCCAGGCGGTAAGTGCGTTCCACCTCCCGGCCGTGTTCATCGTAACGGTACGCAATGGTTTGTTTACGCCCGGTACGCATGTCCTCGACGGCGACATATTCGCACTCACCTTGCGCGCCATACCGGTAGCGGTATTCCAGTTGGCCGCGTCGCACCCGGCTGCGCCGGTTCTGACTATCCGTCCAGGCCCGACTGAAAACACCGCTGGGGTGCAAGCCTCCCGCCTCACTCCCACGCAGCGAATGCTGGCTGCACCTCGATTGTGTAACGCCACGCACCACCCGGTTGGTACGGTGTAGCCCCAAAAGCTGCGGCGACAAACATTCACTGGTAATGGCGCTTTGTAGATTGTCCTTGGTGGCGAGTCGGTTAGCCTTGATCCCCCGCGTGAGCGGGGTGTATTCGAATTTGACCAGCAGCGTTGGTTCGTTATGTTTTTGGGCATACCAGTAGGTCGTGTTGCCGTCTTCACTGCTCCCGCAATAGAGGCGCGTTTTGTCCGGGCGAACATGTCCCTCGTCGTCATATTCGAAAGTCAGTGGTGAGCCCTCTCCGCCCACCGTCCGTGTCTTGATCTCGTCGCCCTGATTACCTGCGCCGCGCAGGGTTTGTTTGCCCATCACTACTATCGAGCCGCTGGAGCCCTTGATGCTGATTTTGGTAGGCGTGGTGTTCAGGCCCTCATATGCCCATTGCACCCCCCGGGTATCAGGCGCAATGACTTCTGTTCGCCGCCCAAGTTCGTCAAACGTGGTGGTCCATTTACGCGTCACTGGCTCAGTACCGCTTCCAGGCAGGGTTTCCGTGAGGCTGACACGCTGCCCCTTGGCATTGACGACCTCTTCGGTGACCACGCCGGTGCCTTTCAATTTATCGGTGCCCGCCTCCCAGCTTTTCTGGGTCTGCGTCAACGTCACCTGCCCGTCCCGGTGATTGCGCTGCTTCGTCTCCAACGCGTGCTGCGGGCCTTTGAGCACGGTGCCGGTCAGCCTTTCGGTCGTCAGGCTATCGCCCTGCTCCGCATCGGTCTTGCCGGTAGTTTTTTCGGACGTCCAGAACCAGTCGCGCAGGTTGTCCGGCAAGGCGATGCCGTCACTGCGCAGGCATAACCCTCCGGGGAAATAGTCATACACGCACTGCTGTGCGACTTCACCATCGGCACCGTAGGTCATTTCCTGGAGACAGACATAGTTGCTGTCAGCGTGATCAGCGCCGGCCGTGCGTTGCAACTCCCAGCGTACCGGGCGCTGCAGGCCGTCCAGCAGCACTCGGCCACAACGACCGTCCGGGCCGGTCGTACTGACCCAGGTGCCGCTGTGGGTATCCGTCCACGTGATTGTCTCGACGGTTTGCCCTTCCTCTGGCATTGAACCGTCCAGAAAGCTTTCTTCGTCATAAGGACAGGTTGTGCTGCCGAGCAACCGGTCTCGGGCATCGTAGGTGTGAAATAGCATTCTTTCCGGGCGACCCAGGTCATCCTGCTGCGTTTCGCGCACTGTCCGACCGCTGCGCGCAGACCGGATGTGGTGTGACAAGACGGGGCTCAACTCAAGATTTTCAACCTTCAATGTGGTTGCACTTTTCGCCCGCAACGTCCCTTCGTCGTGATCTGCTGTCAGGGTCTCCACCAATTTCCGGGTCTGGCGAGCCGCGTTGTCCTTGTACCAGGCAGTGGCGGTGCTCACGGTTGTCCGCACGTCGTCGTCTTTTTTACGCTCGACCTGCTGCAAGCCGACCGACAGTCCTGCTCGTCCCGTTGCTTTTGTCACGGTCCAGGGCACGGTAGCGGTATCTACTGTCACCCCCTCCAGACTCAAAATCGTATCCGGAATCAGCACGCCTTCCTGGTTCAGGCTTGCCTTGGCATACCCGTACACCGTCAGCGTAGCGTCGGACACGCTGCCGTCAGGAAATGCCAGAAACTGATACTGCGCCATCAGCGGCGGTTGCGTTGTGTCATGGATCACCGGGCACGTCAGCGCCATGGCCGTTGACAAGGGCGTTGCGTCACTGTTTTCCAGTTGCAGGCCAGTGATCAGGCCTGACACTTGGGGGGCCTTGTCACTGTGATCCGGCTTACTCGCAGTGGCAGCCACGGGGTAATAGCAAAAATGAGTCGTCTGGCCGTCTCCTGCCACGACCTTCGTCGGCAGTCCTAGCGCAGGATCACAGGTCACGAGGGTGGTTTCTGTTACTGAAGTGCTTGCTGTTGTCTGACTCATGACAGTTTCTCCTGCGCAGCGGGAGCCGAGGGTGTCGTCTGCAGATCTTCCGTGGTCACGCTGACTTTGACGGGCTGGATAGCCCAACGGTATTTGGCCGCCAAGGTGTCGCCACTGACCTTGTCCGGGTATTCCATGCGGGTTGTAGTGCGGGAACTTCCCGGAATTTCCTCCACAATCTCCGTTTCAAGGCAATGGCTGTTCTTGAGCGTCCAGGTGCGTCGAGTGAACGGGCCGCTGACGCCATCACCCAGGTCCAGGGTTTGCGTAGAGGAAAATGAATCGCCCTCTGCTTGCAGCGCGTTATTAATGCCCCTCCACTGCCAGGTGTGACTGATCACGGCCTGACCGGCCCCCGGCACCAGGGTATGGCGCCCAACCTCTGGCAGCGGGATGTGAAGACTCTTACTGGGATCCCAGGTTTTCCAGGCCGTTACATAGCTCACCACCTCCAGCGAGCCGTCTTCCTCAGCCACCGAGTTCAGCACTCGGTCCAGTACCGGGTCATCGCAATAGCCGAAGACTACGGTTTGCGTTGGCAAGGCATCGTTTTTGCCTTTGCGGGTCAGTCTGGTCAGCAGGCAATCGGTGATATCCAGCGTGACGCTGTACTCCTCCTCCGTGCCCGGCCAAACGGTGAACGTGCTGGTGTACTTTCCGCTGGCGACGGGGGCGCCATGCGTGGCAGTCAACAGGTTGACCCCGTAGTAACTGATGGTGTTCAGCCGGACATGGCCGTCTTTTCCTTCCCACGCCAGGTACAGGCTTTTGCCTTGTGGTGACGTGATAGTGGACGGCACCAGTATCAGGGACGTGCGCTTCAGCTCTGACTTGAGGTTGCCGAGTGCTTTGATCTCGTCTTTGATCTCCTGACTGGATTCGCTTGAGACGCCGCTCTCCCTCTGCCATTGCTCCAGATTCTTTCGGTAGCGATCCAGCTTTTCCACATACGCCATCTTGTAGTGCTCACTGGCCTCTTTGTTGTCGTGGGTACCCGGTACGGCTAGCACCTCCTGTCGTCCGGAAGGGAATATCACCGTGAGGTCGGTCAGTTTGTCGAACGAGCCTTTCGCACCCGTCAAGGTCACGCCGTTGATGGGCAGGCGCTTTTTATCTGTCGCATCAGCGATATTGGCCGCGGTCAAGGTCAGCGTCTGGCCTGTGGCAAGCGTCAGGCGGTGCAGACGGTTCTCATAAGAGGAGAAGCGAAACGCCCAGCCGTCCCCAAGAGCGCTTTCATTGGCCCGGGTGGCCGAATAGTGCAACGTGAGGTCGATGTTGGGGCCTGTGTCGTAAAGCCCGCGGATCACCCCCACCGGATAATGCGCGTGAAACAGCCTGGTTCTGGGATCGACACCGTTCTCGACAGCCCCACTGACGTCATAAACCTCTGAGCCGAGGGTGTTGGCGTAGTCGGCACAGAGCGAATCACTGGGAATAAAGCGTTTGCCCGTGATGGGTGGATCGATAGTAAGTGCTGAAGCAGCAGCGCGGGTAATACCAGCCTCGCTGATGTAATTTGCGCACGCGAGCGGATGGTTTGACGTTATCGTCATCCCGTCAGGGATATGGAGGTGAATGCCACCACTTCGATGGTAGTTCTCCTGCAAGGGAAGTACTTTGATAGGTGTTGTTCCTGGTATCAATTCGGGAGCACAGAAAGCAAACCGGATGCCCGACTCAACGATATTTGGCAGCAATTGCAGGTCCAGCGTGATTGTTTCAAAAAACTCAAATTTCTTGAGAATTCGAATAAGCTCTAACGTTGCAGGCGTGGTCGTCACCTCGAAACTTTTTAAACCACCATCGGCATTAAACCCTACGGAACCAAGTTCAAGCATCTCAAGTATCTCGGTTACACTTAGCCTTTGCAGAGCATCTTCCTCCAGCAATAGGAATAACCTCAGAGTCTCGCCTTGAATCATCGCTTCCGTGCGATATTTCAGCCTTTGCAGTATCGCGCTCAGTTGCCTTTGTATGCACTCTACCAGTGCTTCCCTTAGTGTTGTGCACTTTATTGGTGTAAACAAATCCTCCTCCGGGATCTCGACGCTTTGTTCCAGCGCGCTAAAACTCAGCCCATGAGAAACAGTAACGCTCAGTACCATATGGCTCTCAGTACAAGATAGACACTCTTTAATCCGATATGCAGAAGGCAACCGCAACTGCCAAAGTTCCACTTCCTCGGAGGGGATATCTTCACGCGCAACGCGAGAGGCTGGCAATGCAGAAATATTTTGCTCAGCCAGTTCGGACCTAAAGATACCCTCAGCATATATTTCATTCGAAACACAGTTCCACCATATATCTGAAAGAGCTTTTGTTGTCCAGACATCACCACCCAAGGCTTCTTTGACTATCTTTTCAACCCTAACTGCAATGCCCTTGCCATCGTGTATAAATCCTCCATCACCGCTCCACGCGTGCAGCTTACGAAAGTAGTGCGCCGCCGAGTACTTCGTTCTGTCATACGGATCAGCGAGGCCTAGTATTTCCCCCATAATCAACACTTCTTCAGCCACCAACTTGTCTCTCAGAAACATCAGCTTGGTGCCCAATTGAACAGGGACTACCTTATTTTTGTTTACCCTAGCGACCCACAGTTCTGCATGCAGTACCCCCTCTGTCTCCGGCGGCAGCCACAGGGTCCAGGTTTCAAACTTTTTATCTGTATCAATGGGCACACTCGGTTGAGCGTTGTTCTCACCGCACCCCACAAACGGCGCATCGGTGGCGAATTTCGAACCGAGGAATACACAAAGCGCCCTAACCCAGGCATCCTTTGTTGCCTTGTCGGCAACGCTCGGTTCAAATGCCCAAGCCTGTGCGATCTGACCACTCCACCGATCACACAGCGTGATACGTACGCCGTCTTTGTACTTGTCAAACAACTCACCCAGCGTCAGTGCTGTACCGTCCAGGTTTTCCAAGGCTTTTTCATGTGCCGAGGTGATACCGGGTAGTCCCAGTGTCACCACCCTGACGGGCAGCCCCATGACCCATAGGTTTGAACTATTGGGCTTGCCGAAGTCTGGCTCGGCAGTGGCAGTTGCTCCGCCCAGTCGCAGGTAACTCCCCAAGGGCGAGCTCTTCAGTCCGGCTGCAAGCGAGGTCATGCAGCTTGCAAAGTCGCTTCCCTTCACCGTGTGACTGAACGGCGAACCTGGCAGTTGCGCATTGGAATAACGGTCATAAACGAAAAACTGAATGACGGCGCCGTCAGTGGGTTTGAATGTCTCCACGGCTTTGTATTTTTGCCAGGTAACAGGCTCCAGTTCCACGGACAGATTTGAATACTGGGGTATCCAGAGTGCATTACCCGTTTTACCGGGGGAAACGGACACCTTGTCGTCGCCCTGTTTACCAGCGCGCAACATGCCATATGTACTGTCGGCTTTCTTTTTGATTTCGTCGATATGCTTGCAGAGTGCCTCTGGCCAGTCAGTTGCCTTGCGTAGCGTGTCTGCCGGGGCAAACAAAAAAGTTTCATATAAATGCAGGTTGGTTCTGTCACGCACTTGAACCGCAATACTTTCACCCGCCGCCAGATCAAGGTCCGGCATCTGGGTTGCAATGACCTGGTTGGCAATGAACGGCGCGGACGTAAAGACCCGACAACCACTATCGTAGTACCAGAGCCGATTGACTTCGGCCTTCTGCGCGGATGTCATATCGGAGAATGCTTTTGAAGATGGGCTGCCGGTGGCGGAAACTTCAAACGCACCGTTATTGCTGAATTTCCCCGCGATCAAATAACGCGGTTCGCCACTGGGTACCGGCGCGGCGTTGATGGCATTGAGAAAGGCGGCCGGCCATTTGGCAACTACCCGGTTGTCTTTATCTGCGGTAAAGGCAACGGTCTTCATGACCCGCCCGTCACGCTCCCTGATAACCCAGGCATGTATGCGTTCTCCGACACTCAGGTCACGGTCCGCCAAAAGATAACCCGGACTCCGCCAGCGGTGTTCACCGGCCCCTACACTACTCACTTCGAAACCGACCATCGAAGGCAGGAAGTCATCAGCGTCATGATTCAACATGTATTGCACTCCGCGTTTCAGGCCCTGTACGACATGCAACCGCACTCGCCCATGCAGCGTTGAAAAGGGGCTCGTGGGTGAGCCCCGTCGAAATGCTCATCTACAACCCGCCAGGTCGAACACGGCTACTGTCGCCCGGTGATCGTGACGCGCGCGTTTCCGGTGGGCGGGTCGAGATCCACTGCCCACGCTAAAGCGCCATCTCGATAGAGAGTGGCCTTGGTCGGCGAAAAGGATGAGGGGACGTTCACATGGAACCGGTTCGGTGTAGTGGCTTGTACACGGGATGACCTCAGCACGAACTTCAGCGTCTGGTTATTAGCGTTCCTGACTACCAGATAACACTTGGCCGCATTTATCTCGACATCCCGATCCGCCGAATAACTGTTCCCGTGGGCGCAATGAAGTGCAGGAAATATATAGTTGTTGTATCCGGCCCGAGGGTCATAGTAGCCAAGCAGCGTTGTGACCGGAATGCCCTGTTGGGCAGGCTTGCGGACAACATTGAAAGAGAAGTCCTTGACCTCGACCCACGTCGAGCCATTGGACTCATAATTCAATACCGTCCCTCTGACCAGCGGCACGGAGGTGCCATTTATACGCAACGTGGCGCCCCAACTCGCGTAATGCACAACGTGTATGCCTTTGGACTTATTGGCGGCCGCCGCGGCCGGGATGAATACGTCATGTGCGTGGTGGTTATCGTACAAGGGTATTTCAACCAGTCGGTAGTCGTTGAGCAACCGTGTCATGGAACTCAAATCAAACTCGTCAGCGGCAGCACTATGGAACTCACCCCATTCCTCCAGTTTTTTTGATGTTTCATTCCACTTCAGGTAGCCGGTACTGGAGGTTTTATCAAAGATCGCCTTGCTTTCCATAAACTGCTGGATGTGATGGTGGGTATGCGGTGTGCAAAGTGTATAGCCATTAGTCGGCGTACACATCGGGAATCCACCCGCCATGGTGTCGGTGCCGAAGCTATGCCCGTGAAACGGCGCTTGGCATGTACCTTCATAACAGGTAGGCAGGTTGAAGCGTGACTTTTCGAAATTAGGGATGAAGTAATGTTTGTTACTATCCCAGCCCCAGCTTGAATTGATCGCTTCAGAAGAACGGTGTACCGACCCGGTGAACTTCTCTGGGTAATGACCGATCCCGTAGTTATGACCCAGCTCATGGCTGAATTCATTGCCCACGCAATCGACCAGCGTCACGATACTGCCGCCGCCCGACAGACCATGGACAACCCGACCATTACTGTAATTACCGACAGACGTGTGCGCCGTGAATTGCGCCGCCGCAAAATGTTTATTCAGGCCATCCTCTCCCGAACCCGGTGAACTGTGAATGCCGTAGCTGGCATTATTGATGCCCAGGGAAATCAGTTCTTTTCCCGTGTACTGCCTGAGGTCACCGTTGTGAACATCGCCTTTATCGGTGGAGGCGCCACTTATCACCTCGCCACTGGGCAACTTTATTTCCTTCCAATACACCGGTTCATATTGGTTGACCACCAGCCGGCTGATGGGCGTCTGCTGAAAATACTGACGCTGAAGTTCAGCGCTGAAGCGGGATGAAAACACATCGTTATTGGGTGTCAACATGCCAATATCGATCGTATTCAGCAGAAGTTCGCTTGGCGCGCCAATATTGATAGAGTTGTACGACCCGCTAATATTAGCGGCGTCAAAGCGTAGCGTGATCCCGGGTTTTACATGCTGCCAGGGAATAATGCAGCTCCGGAGGTCAGGCGCGTAATCGATGGTTTGAAACTCAAGATCGATTCGTTCCCCCCACACGCCCTGTCTGTTGAAAAAAACCAACTTCTCGCCTCTTCTCAAGCGCACCGTACTTCCGCCATAATGCACCCGCGATTCAAACACCGCATCGGAGTGAAACACTATCTTTTTACCCTTCAGTGACGTGGAGTGTCCTGGCAGATAGAAGTCCGAAGCCCAACGTTCATTTGCAAGTTTCACGTTCAGGGTATTGTGCGTCGAGAGCAGTGTCTTGAAGTGGCTAGCGTCAGGATCATGCCCGATCAAATCGATTTCTGCCTGGGTTTCGATGACCCGATCATACTGCCCTGGCTCGATGAAATCCGCCTGACCAAACCCTTGAACTTTCCCGGCCATTGTTGGTCTCGCCATGAAGTCATGCAGTTTGACCGAATACAATGGATTATTCTCGAGAAGGACCTTCATTATAATTCCTTCTTTAAAATCGATAGCACTGCCTATTGGCCTGAACATCACCAGCGTATTCCTGAGCGCAACCAGCCTCGGCTTCTTGTCACCCGGTAATGACGTCGACTGCGAGGGTATGATTATGGACTGGGCAAACTCTATGCTGGCTTGCATTCCATTTACCAAATCATTTTTCAAAGGCCGCTGATTAAAAAATACAGTGGGTTCGACACGTTCCATGACGCACCTCGTTAATCATACGAAAAGAGTAACTACTTTGATGGCGACGCTGCTTGTTTCAGCCTAGCCCGGCAAACTTCTGATATTTAGAATTTTTGGTAATAATATGGCCGGCACGCTACCTGGCATTTTTGTCAGTTGTCGGAATACCGGGCGACTGTCATCGTAATGATTTTTCTTGCAGCAAATAACTTGAGGACACTGAAACTTCATAAGGCCCACATTAGTAGCGGTGCCTGTTCAACACCCGCGGAACGCCATCACCGTACTTCACAAAGCGCCTAGTCCGTTTCAATGATTCGCCCGTAAAAGCGCCACCCCTAGACTGCGGCATCCTTTCGTCCCGCAGAGATCCGTCCTCATGGAGTTCGCCTTTACCGAAGAGCAGTTGATGATCCGCGACAGCGCCGAGCGCTTTCTGGCCCAGGCCAGCGACTCGTCCGCCGTGCGCGCGGGCATGGCGCGTGTCGATGACTACGACCCGGCGCTGTGGCAGCGCATCGCTCAGGAGCTGTACTGGCCGGCGCTGATGGTGCCGGAAGCGTACGGCGGCATGGGCCTGGGCTTCGTCGAGTTGGCCGTGTTGCAGGAACAGTGCGGGCGTTTCCTGCTCGGCTCGCCGCTGTTCGCCACCGCGTGCCTGGCGACCCCGGCCCTGCTGCTGGCCGATAACCCGCCGTTGCAGGCCCACTGGCTCGGCGCGATCGCCGCCGGTGACGCCCGCGCCACCTTGGCGTGGGGTGCGGGCATGGACGCCGACAGCGTACGGATCACGGCCCGCGCCGAAGCCGGCGGCTATGTTCTTGATGGGCTTTGCGCGCAGGTACTCGACGGCGCGCTGGCTGACCTGCTGATCGTCGCCACCCGTGAACCGGGCAGCCTGGGCGAACACGGCATCAGCCTGTTCGCCCTGCCCGCCGACACCCCGGGCATCATTCGCAACGCCCTGCCCACCCTCGACCAGACCCGCCGCCTGGCGCGGGTCGAACTGCATGGCGTGCACGCCGGCGATGCGCAGTTGCTCGGCAGCGCCGGCCAGGGCTGGCCGTTGTTGCGCGACGTGCTGAGCATCGCCGCCATTGGCCTGGCCGCGGAACAGACCGGCGGCGCCCAGCAGGTACTGGACCTGACCCTGGCCTACGTTGCCGAACGCAAGCAATTCAACCGCCCTATCGCCAGTTTTCAGGCGATCAAGCACCGCTGCGCCGACATGATGTTGCAAGTCGAATGCGCCCGTTCGGCGTTCTGGTACGCCGCCTGTGTCGCCGGCGAACGCCTTACCGTCGAGGGCGACCCGGCGCTGGCCAGTGAACTGCTCGCCGCCGCCGCCACGGCGAAGCTGCACGCCAGCGAAACCTTCTTCCATTGCGCGGCCGAGTCCATCCAGTTGCATGGCGGGGTCGGCTTCACCTGGGAATACGACCCGCACCTGTATTTCAAACGCGCCCGGGCCGGCGAACAGTGGCTTGGCACCCCGGCCTGGCACGCCGAGCGCCTGGCCGCGCAACTCCTGGAGCAACGCCCATGAAGATCGGATTCAACAGCGCGGACGAAGCCTTCCGCAAAGACGTCGCCCAGTGGATGGCCGAACACCTACGCGGCGAGTTCGAGCCCCTGCGTTTTCGTGGCGGGCCGGGCGACGAGCACAGCTTTCCGGAGCAACGCAAAGCCTGGGAACGCGAACTCGCCGCGGGCGGTTGGACCGGCGTCGGCTGGGCCACCGAACACGGTGGCCGCGGCCTGAGCATCAGCCAGCAAGTGATCTTCCACGAAGAATATGCCCGCGCCGGCGGCCCCGGACGCATGGGCCATATCGGCGAAGGACTGGTCGGCCCAACCCTCGCCGCCTTCGGCAACACTGATCAGAAACGCCGGCTGCTGCCAGGCATCCTCAGCGGCCGTGAGTTCTGGTGCCAAGGCTATTCCGAGCCCGGCGCCGGCTCGGACCTGGCCAATGTGCAGACCCGCGCGCGCCTCGACGACAGCGGCGAGTACTGGCTGATCAGCGGGCAGAAAGTCTGGACCTCGCTGGCCCATGAAGCTGATTGGTGCTTTGTGCTGGCCCGAACCGAACCGGGCAGCAGCGGTCATCACGGGCTGTCGTTCCTGCTGGTGCCGATGGCCCAGGAACAGATCCGCGTGCAGCCAATCCAGCAACTCACCGGCACCAGCGAGTTCAACGAAGTGTTCTTCGACCAGGCGCGGACCTCGATCGCCAACCTGGTCGGCGAGCCCGGCGATGGCTGGAGGATCGCCATGGCCCTGCTCGGGTTCGAGCGCGGCGTCTCCACGCTTGGCCAGCAGATGCAATTCCAAAACGAACTGGACGAGGTCATTCGCATCGCTCGCGACAACGGCGCCAGCCGCGACCCGTTGCTGCGCCAGCGCATCGCCCGCGCCTGGGCCGGGCTCAAAGTACTGCGCTACAACTCGCTGCGCATGCTCTCCGGCCCGCAAGACGGCAGCCTGGCGCGCGAAGCGATGATCTACAAATTGGCCTGGTCCACCTGGCATGCCGAACTGGGCAAGTTGGCGATGGATGTGCTGGGACCGCAAGCGGAGGTTCTCGACGGCGCGCCTTATGAGTTGAGCCGGTTGCAGTCGCTGTTCCTGTTTACCCGGTCGGACACCATTTATGGCGGCAGCAATGAGATCCAGCGCAATGTGATTGCCGAGCGGGCGCTGGGGATGCCGCGGGAGATGCGCAGGTAGCGGGGGAGGACATTCAGGAGGCAACTGCAACGTGGCCTTCTGGATCTGTACTTTTTACTCACGCAATAAGATGGATTGTTCCCTGGTGATACGTGTTGGAAGTCAGTTCGTAAAGAACAGGATTAAACACGCCCGGCTCTGCAGAAGGCGTGATGGTGAAGATGTGTGCAGTCGCGCTCAAGAGTCATGTTCGAACGTGATCGCCACATCGTCCCTCGCCGCTGTGAGGGTTAGCGTGAATGGCTGTTCCAGGCCCTTCGACTCACTGACCATCACCTCCACCGCCCCCGCCTGGGCATCAGGTCCGACCAGTTGCAATGGCGGAAGTGGCGCTCCCCATTCGGCGCGTAGGGAGAACATCCCACAACTGGCAGAAATATCAGGTTGGCCGGATTCCCACGACGGGAACAGCTCATGAAAGGTACCGGCATAGGGCACCCACAGGGTGGTGACTGGAAGGCGCTTGTCATAAGACCGAGTAATGGCCACCAGGCGCTAGCCGACAGGTTTTCAGCGCTTTCAAGATCGAGCGCCGCCCGCGCGGCGCATCGCGAGCAAGCTCGCTCCTACATTGGTTGCAACGTGCCATGGCCTGACAGAGAGGAGTTGCCCGCCCTTGGCGCTTGGCGATGAATCGCGGGGAGGCTGTTGAAGTCGACTCGATACCGCGTCGTACAAACAAGGCGTTCAACCATGGCCTGACAGGCATAGGTACGTTGCAACCGATGTAGGAGCGAGCTCGCTCGCGATGCGCCGCGCGGGCGGCGCTCGATCTCAAGGGCGCTGAAGACATGTCGGCTGACACATACATAAATTGTGTAGATGCCAGCGATGAGGCCCAAGAGGACAACGACAAAAAAGCCGTCAATCGACGGCTTTTCTGCTCTTCTCTCATCGCACCCGAATCTTCGGGTCCCCCGCCCCCCGTCGCATTGTCTGCAAGAACCCCTCCAGCGGCGCCGGCTCGGCGATCTGTGGCAAGGCGTCCTTGTCCGGCCGGTTGGCCCAGAACCCGTCCCACGACGGGAACAGTTCATGGAAGGTGCCGGCATAGGGTTCACGCCCCGGCCAGCGCATTTTCAGGCCGCCGATCGGCGGTTTGTTGAGGTCGGTGGCGTACCAGTAGCACGGCAGCCGACGGCGGAAGCACCAGCGTCCGTCGATGCGCTCGTAATCATCCCAGTAGAGCATCTGCATGATCACCCACTCGGGCCCGGTCTCATGCTCGTTCTTCGAATAGACCACGCCGGTGGCATGGTCCGGGTCGCTGAATTCGATGATGTGCTGGCCCAGGTGGTGCGAGGTGCCGTGAAACTGCTTGCGCATGGTTTCGTCCAGCCACGCCTTGAGGTGCGCGCGGCCGCTCTTGTCGCGCCCCACCCGCACGTCGGCGGCGAAGCAGTTGGCCATGGCGTCCATGTCGCGCATGTCCAGCGCCAGCGCGTACTTGCCGGCCAACTGGCGGATGGCGTCGAGCGATTCCAGGCGGTCGATGCGTTGCAGCAGCGAGGCGTCGTCCTGGCTCATTCCAGCACCGTGTACAGGTCGGAGCTGCGCCCGCCGTCCACGCTCAGGCTCGCGCCGGTGACATAGGACGCTTCGTCGCTGGCCAGGAACAGGATGGCGTTGGCCAGCTCCACCGGCAGGCCGACGCGTTTCATCGGGATGACCTTCTCGGTATTGGCGCGGGTCCGGGCATCGCTGAGCATGCCGGCGGTGGCCGGGGTGTCGACCACGCCGGGGATGACCACGTTGCAGCGCACCTTGTGCGGCGCGCCTTCGCTGGCGGCGGCGCGGCTGAAGTTGATCACTGCCGCTTTGGCCGCCGAGTAACCGGCCATCCAGGCGGTGCCGAACAGGCCGCAGATCGAGGCAATGTTGACGATGGCGCCGCCGCCATTGGCCTGCATCAGGCGCATGGCGGTGCGGGTGCCCCAGAAGGTGCCGTCCACCGTGGTGCTGAAGTTGGCGTGCCAGTCGGCGGTGGTCATGCTGTCGATGCCGCCCCAGGTGTAGGCCATGGCGTTGTTGACCAGGATATCCAGGCGGCCATGGCGCTTGGCCGTGGCTTCCAGCGCGGCGACATAAGCTTGCTCGTCGCTGACATCGGCCACCGCGACTTCGGCCTGGCCGCCCAGCGCCTGGATTCGTTCCTGGAGATCCTGCAGTGGTTCGGGACGCCGCCCGCAAAGCACCACGGTGGCGCCTTCCTCGGCGAAACGCAGGGCGGTGGCTTCACCGATGCCGGAGCCGGCACCGGTGACGAAGGCGATTTTTCCTTGCAGACGCTTGCTCATGGAAACTCCTCAGATAAAGGCCATGCCGCCGTTGACGGCAACGTTCTGACCGGTCATGAAACTGGCGTCTTCGCTGGCCAGGAACACCGCCACCCGGGCGATCTCGTCGGTTTCGCACATGCGCCCCAGCGGCACGTTCTTGAGCAGCGCCTGCATGTGTTCATCAGGGATGCCGGCCATCATCGGCGTGTTGGTCGGGCCCGGCACCAGGGTGTTGACGCGGATGCCGCTGGCCGCCAGTTCGCGGGCGATGGAACGGGTCAGGCCCATCACCGCGGCCTTCGACGCGCAGTAATGGCTGGGGCCTTCGCCGGTCAGCGCGGCGGTGCTGGAGAGGTTGATGATCGCGCCCTGGCGCTTGCCCTTGAGCATCAGCCGCGCGCCTTCGCGGGCACACAGGAAGGTGCCGCCGAGGTTGACGTTGATGACCCGCGCCCAGCTTTCGTCGGGGGTATCGAGAAAGCTGTCGAGGGCACCGACGCCGGCGTTGTTGACGACGATGTCGAGGCCACCGAAACGCGCCTCGACCTGGCCCATCGCATCGGTCACCGACGCGCTGTCGGCGACGTTGCAGGACAGCGCCAGGACGTTCTCGCCGAGGTCCGCCAGGCTGGCGGCCAGGGCCTGTTGATCGAGGTCCACCGCCACCACTTTCGCCCCTTCGGCGACGAACCGGCGCACGATGGCCTGGCCCATGCCCTGCCCGGCGCCGGTGACAAAGGCCACCTTGTTCTGCAGCTTCATAGCGTTCTCCTTGGAATGTTCGACGCGACCCGCGGACAGCGAGCCCTCCCCGGCATGATTGGCCCGGCGCCCCGGGGCGAACATCGTCCAACAGGACTAGCGGCGCCGCCGGGCCATGTGGTCTGAACGGACGATGTGGCGACGCCGCGCAGGGCCGAGCATCCCCTGGCGCACACTGGCCGGGTGTGGCTTACCCCTTCGCTCATCCACCACACCCGGCCGGTCTGCGCGTCCATCCGCAGACCTGGAGAACCTCATGAACCAATCCGTAGACCTGCCCTTGCCCGTCGGCCATTACCAGACCCTGCCCGGCGGGCTGCGCCTGCACTACCTGGACCAGGGCGAAGGTCCCGTGGTGCTCTGGCTGCATGGCAGCGGCCCGGGTGCCAGCGGCTACAGCAACTTCAAAGGCAACGCGCCGGATTTCGTCGCCGCCGGCTACCGCAACATCCTCCTCGACCTGCCCGGCTTCGGCCGCTCCGACAAGCCTGATGACGTGCAGTACAACCTGGATTTCTTCGTCGATTGCGTGGGGACGTTCCTGCAGCAGATCGGCGTCAGTCGCTGCACCCTGCTCGGCAACTCGCTGGGCGGCGCCATCGCCCTGGGCCTGGCGCTGCGTCACCCGGAGCTGGCGGAAAAACTCATCCTGCTGGCGCCAGGCGGCGTCGAAGAGCGCGAAACCTACTTCCAGATGCCGGGCATCCTGCGCATGGTCAGCCTGTTCAATGCCGGCCCGATCGGCATGGAAGAAATGCGCAGCATGATGAGCCTGCAACTGTTCGATCCTTCGATCCTGCCGGAAGACCTGCTGCAGGAACGGGTCGCGGTGGCAGTGACCCAGCCGAAAAACCTGTTCAGCACCATGATGGTGCCGAACATGGAAAGCCGGCTGGGCGAGATCCAGTGCCCGATCCTCGGTTTCTGGGGCAGCAACGACAATTTCAACCCGGTCAGCGGCGCCCAGCGCATCATCGATGGCGCGGCCAAGGCACGCTTTATCGTGCTGAACCAGTGCGGACACTGGGTGCAGGTCGAGCACCGGGCGTTGTTCAACCGCAGTTGCGTGGAGTTCCTCCAGTTCGGTTGAGTCAGGACACCGCCCGGAGCAGCAAACACTGCTCTCGGGCACACCCCTTCTCCCCTTGGTTTCTCCGCGCCATCAGGCCACGACTACGGTAATCTCCCGCGTCAACAGGCACCCGTTTGCTGACACAGGACCTAACCATGGATCGTCTGGCCTTACTCGCCCTCGCAACCTTGCTCACCTTCGTCAACGTCGATAACGCCCTGGCCGTGGAAACCAGCGCGGGCACCTTTTCCGTCTCGCAGCGCTGCGAAGCCTTTCAATCGTTCAAGAACAGGACCAACCCTGGCGACCTTTCCGTCGAGCCGGGGCAGACCTACCGGATCGCCGAGGTCAACCGCGAGCAGTACCAGTGGATCAGGGTCAAGGTCGGCGCGGGGAAGAACGACCTGCGCTGGGTTGCCGCCGACTGCGGCCAGGTCGACGGGCTGGTGATCTCCGAAGCGGGATCGCAGGCGTGCCGGATTCCCGACCAATACGACAGCTATGTGCTGGCCGTGACCTGGCAGCCAGGCTTTTGCGAACACGACCAGGGCGGCCCGGCGAAACCGGAGTGCCAGGCCATGAAAGACGGCGCGCTGACGGTCAACCACTTCACCTTGCACGGGCTGTGGCCGAACAAACAGGAATGCGGGATTGACTACGGCAAGTGCGACGGCGCCGACCTCGATCTGACCGCCGACACCGTGGACTACATCACGCCGTGGATGCCGAACTTTCATTACGGCACGCAGTTCGGCAACTACGAATGGAAGAAACACGGCGTGTGCCAGACGGCCATGACCGATGACGCGTACTTCCGGTTCGCGGTGGACTTGCTGAAGTCCTTCAATGACTCCCAGGCCGGAGAATACGTCCGCGGCAACGTCGGTGGAGAAGTGTCCAGGGAGCAGTTCTATTCGAAACTGGCCGATGAGTTTGGCAGCAAGGACGTGCGCAATAATTTTCTGCTGATCTGCAGCGGTGACTACCTGGAGGAGATCCGGGTGTCGCTGCCGAAGGACTTCAAGGGCGAGCGCACGTTGAAGGGCGTTATCGGCCAGGCATTCCTGCCCCGCCAGGCGACTGATCGCGGTGAGTGCCGAGCGGACCGGATCCGGATCGAGGCCAGTGGTTCGGGCGCTTGATAGCCGCAGCGCCTGAACGCGCATGCATGTGCATGCATATGCATGTATGTGTAGGAGCGAGCTTGCTCGCGATAAGGCGACCACCTTGGGCCTGGGTGTTGGCGCTAGGGCTATGAGCTTATCCATTGAATCTGGCAAAGCCGCCGGCCCCTTTCGCCTTTACGGCGAGTCCATTTTGTCTTGGCAAAATAGACGAAAACCGCTGGCTCCTGCATCCGGCCCTACGCTGCGCTTCGGGTCCCCTGTGGGAGCCGGCTTGCCGGCGATAGCGTCCTCAGCTTCCCCAGACTTTATCGAATAGATAAGCCCACAGCCCCAGCCCCATCACCTAGCCCGCCGCCGGCACCCGATTCAACGCAGCATCCCCCGGCTGCCCCAACACGCACGAGGTCCCGCCCGGCGTATACATCATCGCCACGCAACGGTTGCACGCCGTGCATTTGTTGCTGCGCCCCTCGCCATTGGCCAGTTTGTTCACATACCCCGGCTCGGCGATCAGTGCCCGGCCCATGGCAACCAGGTCGAAGCCTTCACTCATCAGTTGTTCGATGCTGCCCAGGCTCTTGGCGCCGCCCAGGTACGCCAGCGGCATTTTCACCGCGGCGCGGACCTTGCGCGCGTGTTCCAGCAGGTACAGCTCGCGGAACTCCACCACCGGGTCGGTCATGCGCTGGATGGCCATGGCCAGGGCGATCACCGGGTTCTTCTGTTGCACGCGGTTTTCCTTGGGGAAGGACGAGCCGAACATGGTGGTGATGGATTCGGCGTTCATCCCGGCGCTGAGCACCAGCAGGTGCGCGCCCTCTTCTTCCAGCAGGCGCGCGATGCGGGCGCCGTCTTCGGCGCTGTTACCGGCGCGCACGCCTTCGGTGATGCTGTATTTGCAGATCACCGCCAGCTCGTGGCCCACCGCGTCGAGCACCGCGCGCAGCACCCGGCGCGGGAAGCGCAGGCGGTTTTCGAGGTTGCCGCCGTATTGATCGCGCCGCTTGTTGTACAGCGGCGAGATGAACTGGCTGAGCAGGTAGCCATGGCCCATGTGGATTTCCACCGCGTCGAAGCCGGCCTCGCGGGCCAGTCGCGCGCCCTGGGCGAAGTCCTCGACCACCTGCTGCATATCGCTCTCGGTCATGGCTTGCTTGAGGAACATGCCGCTCATCATGCCGATCTTGTTGAAGCCGCCGCTGGCCGACAGCGGTCGTTTGGTCGAGCGCTCGCGGATGAAGGTGAAGCAACCCCCGTGGGTGATCTGCGCGCTGGCCAGGCCGCCCTTGGCGTGCACGGCCTCGGTCAGGGCCTTGAAGTGCGGCAGGCTCGACGGTTCGAGGATCAACTGGTTGGGCAAGGTGCGGCCGTCCTTGCTGACCGCGCAGTAGGCCACCGTGGTCAGGGCCACGCCGCCGCCGGCGAGGTTGGCGTGCAATGCCGCCAGTTGTTTGGAGGGCACGCCGTTGGCACTCATGCCTTCGTTGGTGGCGGCCTTGATAAAGCGGTTTTTCAGGGTCAGCGGGCCGATGGTGACGGGGCTGAACGGCGATGGAGCGGAACGGGTTTGCATGACAGGCCTCGACGTTTGGACGAACAAAACCGGCCACGCCGCCAGGGCGTGGCCGATTGCGTCAGAAGGTGTATTTGGCGTTGAACGACAGGTAGTCGCGGTCGGCCATCAGGCGGCCCTGGGCGATATCCGGCGAACTGAGGTAGGCCACGTAGGTCAGGCCGACCTGGAAGTTGCCCAGGTACTTGAAGTCGCCGCCCACGGTCAGGCGCTTCTCGTCGCGGCCCAGGCCCTGGTAGGCGCTGCCGTCGACGTTCTGCGTCCACACCACTTTGGTGGTCAGGTCCAGGCCGTTGGCGATGGACGGGTAGTCCATGTAGGCGCCGATCCCGAGGAGGGTCGAGCCACGGGTCTGGGTGGCCGACTCGAAGTTGTCGTACACGCCATCGACACCCGCCCCGCCGCCGCTGACCACCAGCTTGTCGACGCTCTCGATGCGCTGGTGCACCACTTCACCCATGAAGGTGGTCTGCTGGGCGATAAAGCTCGGGCCGAGGATGTACGACGCGTTGAGGTTGCCCTGCCAGATTTGCCCGGTGGTCGGCGCGCCGTTGTCCAGGTACACCGAGGCGCCGTCGCGGTAGCTGAGGTCGCCGGCGTACTGCACCGAATCGCCGATCTTCGAGCTGAAACTGATACCGGTCAGCGCGACGTCCTCGAAGTAGCCGAGGCGATAGGCCGGCGCCGACTCCACGCCGCTGTGCCGCGCCAGGCGCTTGAGCGACGAGTATTCGGTGGTGCCGCTGAAGTCGAAGAACATCGAGCCGACGCGCTCGTGGTAGCGGTAGTGGAACAGCCCGACTTCGGTGTTCTCGGTGATCCGGTAGCGCACGCCCAGGCCCCATTGGCCGCTGTCGCGCGGCTTGAGTTCGCCGGCGTAATTGACCCCGGTGAAGCTCTTGTCCGGCAGGTTGGCGATCACGCCGGGCGCCAGGCGGAAGAACTCGGCGCCTGGGCCGAAGGTGTCGCTGCCGAAGTAGTCGCCCACCGGGTTGAGCTGGGTCTTTTCCCACTCGTACTGGTAGAAGCCCACCAGCGCCAGGTCTTCGTTCAGCGACCAGGACCCCGAAACCTGTCCCACCGGCAGGTAGGAGTCCTTGGCCTCGGTGCCCGGCACGTTGAATTTGGTGGCGTCGACCGGCGCCTGGCCCTGGCTGATGTTGGCCCAGAACAGGCTCTCGCCCCAGGCCACCAGGTGGCGGCCGGCCTTGACCGACAGGTACTGGGTGTCGCCGATGTCGAAGTTGCCGTAGACATAGGCGTCCAGCAGCCGCGCCTTGCTGCCGCTGAGGCGGCGGGTGTCGTCGCTGAAACCGTCGGCGCGGCCGACCTTGTTCACCGTGCCGGGCGAGTCGTTGTCGTTGCGCTGGTGATAGACGTCGTCGTAGAAGTGGCTGCCGCGCAACACCGCGCCGAGGTTGTCGTGCTTGAGCAGCATTTCGCCGAACAGGCTGACGCGGTTGTTGATCAGCGCGCCGCGTTTGAAGTTGCGCGTGCCGTCGTCGTTATTGAGGTCGTTGAGGTACTCGTGGGCCGGCTTGCCGGTACGCATCGAGGCGGTGTAGTTGACCGTCAGCGAGGTGTCGAGGGTGGTGTTGTCCCCCAGCTCGAAGCTCGGGCCGGCGCTGGCCGCGCCACTGGCAAGGCCGACGGCCAGTGCCAGCAGGCTGCGACGACGAACATCACGGGTGGCGATCCGCTTGGGCAAAGACATGCTCCTTTCTCCTTTCTTGTTGTTTTGGGGCTTGCCGGCGCAGCCTGGAACAGCGCCCGCGCCGGCACATCGTCCGTTTGGTGAAAATCAGCCGTTGCCCACCAACGCACGCAGCTCGTTCTTCGCCACCTTGGCCGAGGCGTTGAGCGGCAGCGCCGGGAACAGCCGCACGCTGCGCGGCACCTTGTAATTGGCCATGCGCTCGCGGCTCCAGGCGATCAGCTCGCCCTCCTCCAGTTGCCGGCCTTCGCGCAGCACCACGCAGGCGCAGCCGACCTCACCCATGCGCGCATCGGGAATGCCGATGACCGCGACCTGGGCGATGGCCGGGTGGGCGATCAGCGCCGCTTCGATTTCCGCCGGGTAACAGTTGAAGCCGCCGACGATGTACATGTCCTTGAGGCGATCGGTGATCACCAGGTTGCCCTGCGGGTCGAGCCGGCCGACGTCGCCGGTGTGCAGCCAGCCGTCGGCGTCGATCGCCTCGCGGGTGGCCTCGGGGTTCTCGAAATAGCCCTGCATCACATGGAAGCCGCGCAGGCAGATTTCCCCGCTGTCGCCTTGGGCCAGTGCCTGGTTCTGCGGGTCGCGGATGCTCACTTCGGTGCCGGACAACGGCCGGCCGCTGGTGCCGGCGATGGTCTCGGCGCTGTCGCCGGGGTCACACAGGGTCGCCAGCCCACCGCATTCGGTCAGGCCGTAGGCGGTGGTCACCACGCTGAAGCCCAGCTCGTTGCGCATCCGCTCGATCAGGCTTGGCGGAATGCTCGCCGAGCCGGTCACGGCGATACGCAGGCTGGACAGGTCCGTCTCGGCCAACCGTGGGTGGGCCAGCAGCGACAGGTACAGGGTCGGCGCCCCCGGCAGCACGCTGATGCGTTCGTTGGCGATGCGCTGGAACACCGCGTCGGCGTCGAACACCGCATGGGGCAGGATGGTCGCCCCGGCGATCAGGCAGGTCAGCCAGCCGGCCTTGTAGCCGAAAGCGTGGAAGAACGGGTTGACGATCAGGTAGCGGTCCCCCGGCACCAGGCCGATGACCCGCACGTATTCGCCAAACGCCCGCAGGTTCTGGCCGTGGGCACTCATCACGCCCTTGGGTTTGCCGGTGGTGCCGGAGGTGAACAGCAGGTCGCACATGGCGTCCGGCCCGATCGACAAGGCGCGGCGCTCGGCGGTGAGTTTTTCGATGGTCAGGGCGCCGGTGAGAAACTGTCTGAAGCCGAGGTCACGGGCGTCGGTGGCGCGCTCGACATCGAAGATCACCTGATGCTCCAGGCTCGCCGGGCGATGGGGTTCGAGCAGCGCGGTGTAATCGACATCGAGAAACTGCCGCTGCACGAACAGCACGCGGCAGCCGCTGCGTTCGAGAATGTCGGCGGCTTCGGCGCCTTTCATGCGCGTGTTGACCGGCACCAGCACCGCGCCGGCGCAGTGAATACCTAGCGCCGCGAGGATCCACTGGCGGCTGTTCGGCGCCCACAGGCCGATGCGGTCGCCAGCCTGGATGCCCAGGGCCATCAGGCCGCGGGTGATGGTCAGGACCTGCTCGGGCAGGTCGGCATAGTCCAGGCATTCGCCGTTTTCTTCGATGGCGCTGCGCCCGGCGAAACGCCGCGCGCTGTCGAACAGCATCCGGGCGATGCTGGCGGGCGCACCGGTATCGGCTGCGACGGGGTTCTGGCTCGGGATCATCATCGACTCGCTCATCATTCGGGGAAGCGGATACGCAATTGCGCGGTGGTGGGCACGGCCTGGCAGGCGAGAATCCAGCCCTCGGCCAGTTCGCCTGCGTCCAGCGCATCGTTGTGCAGCAGGTCGACCGCGCCGCTTTCCAGGGTGCACATGCACGAGGCGCAGCCGCCGACGCGGCAGGCGCTGGGCGGGTTGAGGCCGGCGCGCTGCATGGCGTCGAGCACGGTTTCGCCGCTGTCGCAGGGCAACTCGTAGTCCTCGCCGTCCAGACGCACCGCCAGTTGCGCGGCCATCGCCGCCTCGCTCACTACCAGCGGCAACGCTTCACCTTCGCCCGGCAGCGAGACGAAACGCTCGACATGCACCCGGCCAGTGGGCATGCCGAGGCTTTTCAGCGCGGCCACCGCGGCATCCATGAACGGCGCCGGGCCGCAGATAAAGGCCTGGGCATCGATAAACGGGCGCGCCAGTTCGGCCAGTTGCGCCGTGGCCGGCACGCCTTGCACCGAGTCCAGCCAATGGACGATCTGCAGGCGCTGCGGATGGGCGTTGGCGAGGAAGCGCAGCTCGTCGCGGAAGATCACCGACTGCTCGTCGCGGTTGGCGTAGATCAGCAGGATCCTGCCGGTGCCGGCGAGCAAGGCCGAGCGCAGGATCGACAGCACCGGCGTCACGCCGCTGCCGCCACCGAACAGCAGCAGATCGCTGTCCAGCGAGCGCGGCACGAACACCCCGGCGGGCGGCAGCACTTCCAGGGTCTGGCCTTCCTGCAGTTCTTCGCACAGCCAGTTGGAGGCGCGACCCTCGCGCACGCGCTTGACCGTCACCCGCAACGGCTCGTCCAGCAACGGCGTGCTCGACAGCGAATAGCAACGCGGCAGCCAGCCGCCTTCGAACGGCACCCGCAGGGTCAGGAACTGCCCGGGTTGATAACGAAAACGCTCGGCCAGGTGCTCGGGGATGTCGAACACCAGCGAGCGGGCGTCGACCGTTTCCTCGATCACCCGCGCCACGCGCAAGCTCAGATAGTCATTCATGGTTCAGGTACTCCGGGCGACCTGCCTGTGCGGCACAGGCAGGCAGACGCGCGATGGGATGGGCCTCAGACGAACGGGTCCGGGTTGGGCAGGCCCAGTTGCACCGC
Source organism: Pseudomonas sp. 5P_5.1_Bac1 (assembly GCF_025466015.1). NCBI lineage: Bacteria > Pseudomonadati > Pseudomonadota > Gammaproteobacteria > Pseudomonadales > Pseudomonadaceae > Pseudomonas > Pseudomonas sp. 5P_5.1_Bac1. Next base: position 31,409 of record NZ_JANLNX010000049.1, read on the forward strand.
GCCGAAGCTGCGCCCGTAGGCCATGAAGTTGTTGGCGATGTGGCCGCGGGCCTGGTGCAGGTCGCGGAACAGCCGCGCCACCGGGTTGCTGTTGTACAACCCGGACGCGGCCATGCTGCGCAGCAGGTCGTTGACCCGGTCGGCGCAGACGTTGGTCACATAGGACGACTGATAGCGATACAGCAGGCGGGTTTCGGTGTCCGGGTACTCGCCGGCGCAGGCCAGGCTCATCAGGTGGTCGTAGTTGCGCTCCAGCACCAGCTTGAGGGCATCGACGGTGATCACCGCCTCGGCCACCGAGATTTGCGCCACCGGGTCGTCCGCGGTGCGCGCACCGTGCTTGCCGATGTGCGCAGCGGCATTGGCGCGGAACTCGTTGATCGCCCCTTGCAGCGCGCCGATGGCCGAGGTCGAAACCGCACGGGAAAACACCTGAGCGAAGGGAATGGCGTAGATCGGGTTGGTGTTGACCAGGCGGCCCGGGGTGGCTTCGATCCGCCAGTTGTTGGTGCGCTGCACGCGGTGCGCCGGGACAAACGCGTCCTCGACCACGATGTCGTGGCTGCCGGTGCCGCGCAGGCCCAGCACGTCCCAGTTGTGCTCAATGCGGTAGTCCTGGCGCGGCAGCAGGAAGGTGCCGTGCTCGCTGGTGAAATCGCCGTCGGCCGGCAGGATGCCGCCGAGGAACACCCACTGGCAGTGCTCGCTGCCGCTGGAGAAGCCCCAGCGTCCGCTGATGCGGTAGCCGCCCTCCACCACCGTGACCTTGGCCGCCGGCATGTAAGTGGAAGAAATCAGCGCGCCGTGGTCATTGGCCCAGACCTCGCGCTGCGCCTCGATCGGGTAGCGCGCCAATTGCCAGGGGTGCACGCCCATCACACCGTAGATCCAGGCGGTGGACATGCAGCCTTCGGCGAGGATCATCTGGATTTCGAAAAAGGTCCGCGGGTCGACCTCGTAGCCGCCGAAAGCGCGGGGTTGCAGCGCGCGCAACAGACCGGCGGATTGCAGCTCGATGATGCTCTCGTCCGGCACCCGCTGCTCGCGCTCGGCCTGCGCGGCGCGCTCCTTGAGCAACGGCACCAGGCGTCGTGCCCGCTCGATCAGCTCGACTTCTTCTTCATTCTTGTCACGCATGCTGTACATCGCTCAACTCTCCCGATCTGATTGCGCCCTTGCGCAAGCTGAGGGGGATGATCGGATTCGCGGGCGGGGTCGTTCATCGTCAAAGCGGACTAGGGCTTGATTGTGATGGGCGGAGTTGGGGGGGCGAGCGGCCTCCGCGCGGCACGTATCGCGAGCAAGCTCGCTCCTACCGGGCTCGGCTTGTCTGTGAGACATCTACCTGTAGGAGCGAGCTTGCTTGCGATGGACTTGGGGGGGGCGAGCGGCCTCCGCGCGGCGCGTATCGCGAGCAAGCTCGCTCCTACCGGGTTCGGTTTGTCTGTGAGCCATCTACCTGTAGGAGCGAGCTTGCTCGCGATGGACTTACAACCACACGGCATCCCAATGCGGATAATCACCCAAATGCCGCACAAGCCCAGCCCTCAAAGGATTGGCCACGATGTACCGCGCAACCTCGAGAATATCGTCCTCCCGGCGCAACGCCCGATCATGAAAGCCCGGCTGCCACAGCCGGCCCTGGCGCCCGCCCGCCGCGTTGACCAGGCGGGCGCTACGCGACTTGAAGCGCTGCATCAGCGTGTTGAGGCTGGTCTGCCGCAGCTCTATCAACCAGTGAATATGGTCAGGCATTACAACCCAGGCCAACGAATTCGCCAGCCCCTCATCCTGCACTTGCCGGAACTGTCCAATTACCAGTCTCGCCAGGCGCATCTCATGAAAAATCGGGACCCTGTCCGTAACCGTAGTGGTCAGAAGATACAAACGCCCCTGCTCGGAAAAACGACCATGGCGCAAACGCTTGTTGTGTGGACGATCCATATCAGCCTCCTGCAATAGAGACCCCAACCTAGTGCACCGCCGGATCAACGGCCGAGCATCAGTGGTTCCACATATTTCACTCCATCCCGCTAGTCCATTGAGACGATGCCCCCAAATCCCCGCCCCGGCCATAGTCCCTTCCATCATCCAAACCACAGGAGAAGGGACAGCCCATGACTATCCTCAAGCGATTCCAACTGGACGGTAGCGTCGCCATTGTCACCGGCAGTGGCCGTGGAATCGGCCGCGCGATTGCCCTGGCCTATGCCGAGGCCGGCGCCGATGTGGTCTGTTCGGCGCGTTCGCTGGCCGATGTGGAGGCGGTTGCCGCCGAGGTCCGCGCCCTCGGCCGGCGCGCTCTGGCCATCGCCTGCGATGTCAACGACAGCGAACAACGCCAGGCCCTGGTCCGCCAGAGCCACGAGCAACTTGGCCGCATCACCCATCTGGTGAACAACGTTGGCGGTGGCGGGCCCAATGACCCGCTGCAGTTGAGCCCGGAACAGTTCGACGAGATCCTGCGGTTCAACGTGTCCACCGCCTACGCCTTCTGCCAGCTCTGTGTGCCGCTGATGCGCGAGGCCGGTGGCGGCAACATCATCAACGTCAGTTCGGTGGCGGCGCGTTATTCGCAGCGTCACTTCAGCGCCTACGGCAGCGCCAAGGCCGCCCTCAGCCACCTGACCCGTCTGCTGGCCCAGGATTTCGCCCCGCAGGTGCGGGTCAACGCCGTGGCGCCGGGCCCGACCCTGACCGACGCCCTCGCCGGGGTGATGCCCGCCGCCATGCGCCAGACCATGGAAGCCAACACCCCGCTCAAGTGCCTGGGCACCCCCGAGGACATCGCCGCCGCCGCGCTGTACCTGGCCAGCCCGGCCTCGGCCTGGGTCACCGGCAAGATCATCGATGTCGATGGCGGCGCCGATTCCAGCGTCTGGGTCGGCTGACACCGCTTCCCCTTTTTGGCCGGCACCTTGAACCCGTTGGGGCCGGCCTTTTTTCTTCCTGCAGAAAGAGCCCCGTCATGGACGCCCATTTGATCGATGCCCTCGGCGCCGAGCTGTTCCACGCCCTGCGCAGCCGCAAGACCCTCGCGCCGCTGAGCGAGCGCTTTCCAGATATCACCCTGGATGACGCCTACCGTATTTCCCTGCGTTTCCTGCAACGTCGCGAAGCCCTCGGCGAGCACGTGGTAGGCAAGAAAATCGGCGTCACCAGCCGCGCCGTGCAAGAGATGCTCGACGTGCATCAGCCCGATTTCGGTTTCCTCACCAACGCCATGCAAGTGGCCGATGGCAGCGATGTCAGCCTGGCCCGCTACCACCTGATCCAGCCCCGGGCCGAGGGCGAGATCGCCTTTGTCCTCGCCGAGGACCTGCACGGTCCCGGCATCAGCGCCGACGACGTGCTCGCCGCGACCGAGTCGGTGATGCCGTGCTTCGAGATCGTCGATTCGCGGATCGACAACTGGCAGATCCGCATCCAGGACACGGTCGCCGACAACGCCTCCTGCGGCGTATTCGCCCTCGGCACCCAGCGTATCGACCCACGCGAGCTGGACCTGGCCCGCGTCGAAATGCACCTGCTGAAGAACGGCGTGCCCGCCGGCAGCGGCTTCGGCTCGGCGGTACAGGGGCATCCCTGCGCGGCGGTGGCCTGGCTGGCCAACACCCTGGGCGAGCTGGGCATTCCGTTTCGCCGTGGCGAAATCATTCTTTCCGGCGCCCTGGCGCCGCTGGTGCCGGTCACCGCCGGTGATCGCATCAGTCTTTCCATGAGCGGGCTGGGCCAGTCCAGCCTGCGCTTCATACCTTGAGTACCCTGGGGAGCCACAGACGATGAGCAAGAAAATCAGATGCGCGCTGATCGGGCCGGGCAATATCGGCACCGACCTGCTGTACAAACTCAAGCGCAGCGAGGTACTGGAACCGGTGTGGATGGTCGGCATCGACGCCACCTCCGAAGGCCTCGCGCGCGCCCGCGAACTGGGCCTGAAAACCACCGCGGACGGCGTCGACGGGCTGCTGCCGCACGTGCTTGACGACAACATCCAGATCGCTTTCGACGCCACCTCGGCCTACGTCCACGCGGAAAACAGCCGCAAGCTGAATGAACTCGGCGTGCTGATGATCGACCTGACGCCCGCGGCGATCGGCCCCTACTGCGTGCCGCCGGTCAACCTCAAGGCCAACCTCGGCCTGGGGCTGATGAACGTCAATATGGTCACCTGCGGCGGCCAGGCCACCATCCCGCTGGTGGCGGCGGTGTCCAGCGTGCAGCCGGTGGCGTATGCCGAGATCATCGCCACTGCGGCGTCGAAATCGGTGGGCCCTGGCACGCGCAAGAACATCGACGAATTCACCCGCACCACCGCCAGTGCCATCGAGAAAGTCGGCGGCGCGAAAAAAGGCAAGGCGATCATCATCATCAACCCGGCCGAGCCGCCGCTGATCATGCGCGACACCGTGCACTGCCTGACCGAAGACGAGCCTGACCAGGACGCCATTCGCGCGGCCATCGACGCGATGATCGCCGAGGTGCAGCGCTATGTGCCGGGCTACAAGCTGGTCAACGGGCCGGTGTTCGACGGCAACCGGGTTTCGGTGTTCATGGAGGTCGAGGGCCTGGGCGACTACTTGCCCAAGTACGCCGGCAACCTCGACATCATGACCGCCGCCGCCGCCCGCACCGCCGAGATGTACGCCGAAGCCATCCTCAAGGGCGAGCTGCAATTGCGCGCCGTCCAGCCCGCCCACGCCTAAGGAGAAAACCATGGACCTTCGTGGCAAGCGCATCACCGTACACGACATGTGCCTGCGTGACGGCATGCACCCCAAGCGTCACCAGATCAGCCTGCAACAGATGAAAGACATCGCCTGCGGCCTCGATGCCGCCGGCATCCCGCTGATCGAAGTCACCCACGGCGACGGCCTCGGCGGCAGCTCGGTGAACTACGGTTTCCCGGCCCACAGCGACGAAGCCTACCTGTCGGCGGTGATCCCGTTGATGAAGCAGGCGAAAGTCTCCGCCCTGCTACTGCCCGGCATCGGCACCGTCGATCACCTGAAGATGGCCCATGAACTCGGGGTTTCCACCCTTCGCGTGGCCACCCACTGCACCGAGGCGGATGTCAGCGAGCAGCACATTACCCACGCCCGCAAGCTGGGCCTGGACACGGTCGGGTTCCTGATGATGGCCCACATGAACAGCCCCGAGGGCCTGGCGAAACAGGGCAAGTTGATGGAGAGCTACGGTGCCAACTGCATCTACCTCACCGACTCGGCGGGTTACCTGTTGCCCGAGGACGTGAGCGTGCGCGTCGCCACCCTGCGTGCCGCGCTCAACCCGGAAACCGAAATCGGCTTCCACGGCCACCACAACCTGTCGATGGGCGTGTCCAACTCCATCGCCGCCATTGCCGCGGGCGCCACCCGCATCGATGCCGCCTGTGCCGGACTTGGTGCCGGTGCCGGCAATACGCCGATGGAAGTGTTGGTCGCGGTGTGTGAACGGATGGGGATCGAGACCGGCGTCAACCTGTTCCAGATCCAGGACGTGGCCGAGGATTTGGTGGTGCCGATCATGGACTTCCCGATCCGCAGCGACCGCGATGCCCTGACCATGGGCTTTGCCGGGGTCTACGGTTCGTTCCTGTTGTTTGCCAAGCGTGCCGAGAAGAAATACGGCGTGTCGGCGCGGGAGATTCTCGTGGAGATGGGCCGACGCGGGATGGTCGGCGGGCAGGAGGACATGATTGAAGATACCGCGATGACGCTGGCGCGGCAGCGCGGTTAAGAGCATCGCCGGCAAGCCCGGCTCCCACAGATACTGCACAAGTCTCAAGTTCAGTGCTGAATCTGTGGAAGCTGGCTTGCCAGCGATTTAGGCCCTAGAAGCCCATGCTGAAGCTCACAGTCACCGCATGGTCCCGGTTATCGCTGGACAATTGTCCCGAATAACCAACACCCAGCTTGCCCGCCGCGCCAACACTCACATCCAGCCCCGCCTCGACCACCGCCGCATCCTTGGCGATCGGTACGCCTTGGGTGCTGAACGCCGCGCCGCCGTCGACGAAGCGCAGGTCGGCGTCCGGCGTGGTG
>NZ_JANLNX010000074.1:0-36957 GCF_025466015.1 Pseudomonas sp. 5P_5.1_Bac1
TGAGCCGTCGCGGCCAGCTCATCCTCGAACAGGGCGGGGTCAGCGACCAACAGGAGATTCGCGCCTTCGCCCCCGGCCTCCCGGAAACCCGCGCCTTCCCCCTCGCCGTCTGGGAACGCCTGCACCGCCAGGTGATGAAGGACTATCGCGACAGCGTGCTGCTGCACGGCGATCCGCAGGGCGCCGAGCCGCTGCGCAAGGCCATCGCCACTTACCTGAACCTGGAGCGTGGCGCCAAGTGCTCGCCCGAGCAGATTCTGGTGCTGAGCAGCACCCGCCAGGCCCTGCTGCTCTGCGCCCAATTGCTGGCCGATGCGGGCAAACCGGTGCTGATGGAAAACCCCGGCTACATTGGCGCGCGCAGGGCCTTCGAAGCCGCGGAAACCCGGGTGATCCCGATCGATGTCGACGACCACGGCCTGCGCACCGACCTGCTGCGCGCCGACACCAGCGGCGCGACCTGTCTCTACGTGACGCCTTCGCATCAATACCCCACCGGCGCGACCCTGCCACTGGAGCGCCGCCTGGAACTGATCAACTGGGCCGCGGAACAGCGCCGCTGGATCATCGAGGACGACTACGACAGCGAGTTCCACTACGACGGCCTGCCCACCGCCTGCGTGCAGGGGCTGGACCCGTATCGGCGGACGGTCTACCTGGGCACCTTCAGCAAAACCCTGTTTCCCGGCCTGCGCATGGGCTACATGGTGCTGCCGCCGGAACTGGTCGACGCCTTTACTCGGGCCCGCAGCATCATGGACGGCCACACGCCGCAGTTGCTCCAGTTGACCGTGGCGCGGTTCATGGAAGACGGCCATTACAACGCCCATATCCGCGCCATGCGCAAGCTCTACCGGGCGCGGCGCACGGTGCTGCTCGACGCTGTTTCCCGGCATCTGCCGGGCATCGCCAGCGCACTGCCGCCGCCGGGTGGATTGCAGATCCCGTGCTTCCTCGCCGAGGGCTGGTCGGAGGAGCGCACCCTGCGCCAGGCGGCCAGCGCCGGCATTCAACTGCTGGGGCTCAGCCCGTTGTATGCGGGAACGGCGAGCCGCCCGGGTTGGCTACTTGGCTATGCCTCTCTGACGGAACATGAGATCGAAGCGGCGATGCGACGGCTGGCCAAGGTGCTTAAGCGCTGAGAAGTGGTCTGGTTCAGGCGCCTGGAATGGATGGCCTTGCTAGACCGCCCTACCCCTAGAATCGGCGGCGAAATACCCGGCACGCCAGCGCAGCCGGGACCACGTCGATAAAGGAATCCCCGCCGAATGCCGAGCCGTATCGGGCTGCTGCCCCAGATCGCCACCGCCCACAGCATCAGCCACCTGCACATCATGGCCCTCGCCGCCCTGTTTCCACTGCTGCCCGCCTGGTTCGGCGTCGGCTACGTCGAACTGGGGCTGGCGCTGAGCCTGTTCAATATCGTCAGCGCGCTGTTGCAGGCGCCCATGGGTTTTGCCGTCGACCATTACGGAGGCCGGCGCGTGTTGATCGCGGGTCTGGCCCTGGGCAGTTGCAGCTTTCTGCTGATCGCCCTGTTGCCCAGCTACACCTGGCTGCTGGTCGCCATGGCCCTGGCCGGTGTCGCCAACGCCGTCTACCACCCCGCCGACTATGCCCTGCTGGCCCAGGGCATCGACCCGGCGCGGATGGGCAAAGCCTTTTCCATACACACCTTCGCCGGCTTTCTCGGCGCCGCTGTCGCGCCGCTGGTGCTGCCGGCCATCGCCGCGGCCAGCGATCCGCGCCTGGCCTTCGTCGCGGTGGCGCTGGCCGGTTTTATCGCCCTCGCCTTGCTGCTGATCCCGGGATCGGGCATCACCCGGATCGCCCCGGCCCGCAACGCCAAGGCCACTGCCGACAAACCCGGCAGCGACCGGCGCCGGCTGTGGTCTCCGATGATCCTGACCCTGACGCTGCTGTTCGTGCTGCTTAACCTCAGCACCAGCGCCATCGAGAAATTTTCGCTGCCGGCACTGATGCAGGGCCAGGGCATCGCCCTGCCGTGGGCGAATGCGGCGCTCAGTGCCTTTCTCTTCGCCAGTGCCTTCGGCGTGCTGTCGGGCGGCGTCCTCGCCGACCGCACACGACGTCACGGTCTGGTGGCCGCCGCGGCCTTCGGCCTGGCCGCGCTGCTCACCGCCCTCGTCGCCAGCGCAGGACTCAGCGGCCAGGCACTGGTCGTGGTGCTCGGTGTGATCGGTTTTCTCACCGGCGTCATCGCCCCGTCCCGCGACATGCTGGTCCGCGCCGCCGCGCCGAAAGGCGCCGAAGGACGGACCTTCGGCATTGTCTCCAGCGGCTTCAATATCGGCGGCGCGCTGGGCCCGGTGGGGTTTGGCTGGCTGCTCGACCGCGGACTGCCGAACGGCATCTTCTGGGCATCGGTGGTGTTTATGGGGCTTACGGTGTTGATGACGCTGGCCCAGGAAGGATGGCGCGGTCGCTCCGCCAGCCGGGCCCAGGCCCGGCTGGCGGACAATTAACCCGGCAGATAACCGAACAGCGACTTCACCTCCAGGTATTCCTCCAGGCCGAAGACGCCCCACTCGCGACCATTGCCCGACTGCTTGTAGCCGCCAAAGGGCGCGCCATTGTCGGCCTTGCTGCCGTTGAGGTGGACCATGCCGGTGCGCAAGCGCCGGGCCACCGCGCGGGCCCGTTCCAGGCTGCCGGCGGTGACGTAGCCGGACAGGCCGTAAGGGCTGTCGTTGGCCATCGCCACCGCGTCGTCTTCGCTGTCATACGGCAGGATCGCCAGCACCGGGCCGAAGATTTCCTCGCGGGCGATCAGCATGTCCGGCGTCACCTCGGCGAACACCGTCGGCTGGACGAAGTAGCCCCGCGCAATCCCCGCCGGCCGGCCCACGCCACCGCACACCAGGCGCCCGCCCTGCTCCAGCGCGGCGCCGATCAGTTGCTGCACCCGCAGGAACTGCGCGGCGTTGGCCAGCGGCCCCATGGCCGTGCCCGGCTGGCTGTCGTCGAAGCACACGTGCGCCGCCACCTCGCGGGCGATTTCAATAGCCCGCCCTTGCAGCGCACGCGGCACCAGCAGGCGGGTGGGCGCGTTGCACGACTGGCCGCTGTTGCGGAAACAGCCGGCAACGCCATGGCGCACCGCCGCGTCGAAATCGGCGTCGGCGAGGATCAGGTTGGCCGACTTGCCGCCCAACTCCTGGGACACCCGCTTGACCGTATCCGCCGCGGCCTTGGCCACGGCGATACCGGCGGCGGTGGAGCCGGTGAACGACACCATGTCGATGCCCGGATGGCGGGCGATGCCGTCGCCGATGGTCGCGCCGTCGCCGTTGACCAGGTTGAACACCCCCGCCGGCACACCGGCCTGATGAAGAATGTCCGCCAGCAGCATCGCCGACAACGGCGCCCGCTCGCTGGGCTTGAGCACCATCGTGCAGCCGGCGGCCAGGGCCGGGGCGACCTTGCAAGTGAGCTGGTTGAGCGGCCAGTTCCACGGGGTGATCAGGCCGCACACGCCGATGGCTTCGCGGCTGACCAGGGTGCTGCCATGCGGCTGCTCGAACGGGTAATCGCGCAAGACGTCATACGCCCGTTGCAGATGGCCGAGCCCCGCCGGGACATGGGCACTGCGCGCCAGCGACAAGGGCGCGCCCATTTCCCGGTGCACCGCCTGCGCCAGTGCCTCGCTGCGCTGGCGATAGCCGTCGATGATGGCCGCCAGCAGATCGAGGCGCTGTTCGCGGGTCCACTGCGAATACTCGGCGAAGGCCCGCTGCGCCGCCGCGACGGCGCGGTCGAGGTCGTCGCGGTGGCCGAGGCTGATCTGACTGAACGGCTGTTCGTCGTGGGGATCGATCACCGCCAGGGTCGGCCGGTCGAGCGGGCGTTCCCAGCGCCCGTCGATATAGAAGTCCAACGGGTTCATGCCACGCGCTCCAGCGCCTGGCGCAGGGTGTCGAAGATCAGCCCGATCTGCTCGGCCGAGACCACCAGCGGCGGCGACAGCACGATGTTCTCCCCGGAAGCGCGCACCAGCACCCCGGCGTCGAAACAGTGCCGCGCCACTTCCCCGGCACGGGCGCCCGGCGCGCCGTCGCGGCTGCGCAGTTCCACCGCGCAGAGCAAGCCAATGGCGCGGACGTCCTGCACCAGCGGCTGCTCGCGCAACGCCAGCGCGGCGCTCTGCCACAGCGGCGCCACCGTCCGCGCATGAGCGTTGATGCCCAATTCCTCGTGCACCGCCAACGTCGCCAACCCCGCCGCACACGCCAGCGGATGCGCTGAATAGGTGTAGCCGTGCATCAGTTCGATGGCCTGTTCCGGGCCTTGCATGAACGCGTCATACACCCCGCCGCTGACCAGCACGCCGCCCATGGGCACGGCGCCGTTGGTCAGGCCCTTGGCCAGGGTCATCAGGTCCGGCGTCACGCCGAACACCTCGGCGGCGAAGGACTCGCCGAGACGGCCAAAGCCGGTGATCACTTCATCGAAGATCAACAGCACGCCATGGCGATCGCAGATTTCCCGCAACCGTTGCAGGTAACCCAACGGCGGGGCATACACGCCGCCGGAGCCAGTGACCGGCTCGACGATCACCGCCGCCACGGTGGCCGGGTCATGTACCTCCAGCAGGTGCAACAAGGCGTCGGCGTAATGCGCGCCCTGCTCCGGCTGACCGGCGCTGAAACGCAGGCTGGCGTCGTAGGGCAACGGCAGGTGCGCGACGTCACCGAGCAGCGGGCCGAAGTCACGCTTCTGCCGACCAATGCCCGACACCGACAGGCCACCGAAGCCCATGCCGTGATACCCCTTGGCGCGGCCGATCAGCTTGGTCCGGCGGCTGTCGCCACGGGCCTGGTGGTAGGCGCGGGCGATTTTCAGCGCGGTGTCCACGGCTTCGGAACCGGAGTTGGTGAAGAACACCTTTTCCAGGCCCTCGGGCGCCAGCCCGACCAGCGCATCGGCCATGCGCAAGGCGTCCGGGTGGCTCATCTTGAACGACGACACGAAGTCCAGGCGCCCCGCCGCTTCACGGATCGCCTCGACGATCCGGGGCTGGCCGTGGCCGGCGTTGACGCACCAGAGGCCGGCCATGGCGTCGAGTACCGGACGGCCTTCGGGGGTGAAGTAATGCATGCCCTCGGCGCGCTCGAACAGCATCGGCTGACGGCTGAAGTCGCGCATCGGGGTGAACGGGGCCCACAGGCCGGTGTGCAAAGGCTGAGTCATGAATTCTGCTCCTGGGTCAGGGGATGGTCAGGCGCGGCGGCCGCGCAGGGTCGGGCGTTGCATCGCGCCGGCGTTGGTATTCACGCCGCGGTCGAACAGCAGCACACCGTCTTCGAGGCGGCAGTCGATGCGGTCGCTGAACGCGGTCTCGACGAAGCGCCAAAGCATGTGCAGGCCACCCGCTTCGTCCCAGCGCGCATGGGCCACAACCGGGGTCTGCTCGGGTTGGTACTGGTGGTGCAAATAGTTGCCGGTGATGCTGGTGCTGGATGTCAGCGGCTGCTGCAGACCGACCCGCACACGGTGCGTGCCGCGGTGGTCGCTGAGGCTGAAATCGCAGCCCTCGTCGTCGAAGGCAAAGGCGATTTCGCTCACTTGATCCTCGTTCGGTTCCATGCGGAAACGCCCGGTGAATTCAGCCTTGCGCGGCGAGTCGCAGGCACCCTCGAGGTTCGGCAGGTGCAGGCCGTCGAGCAGCGCAGCGAGGCGCGCCTGATCCGCGTCAGGGGTCGCGCCGCTGCGGCCCAGGCCGGGAAACAGATGCTCCCAGAGCGCCGCATGCAGACGCTTCTCGCCCAGGCGCAGGCCACAGGTAAACGCGATCACCGTGCGCTGCGCCGGCAGCACGATGCACTGCTGGCCGAACACGCCGGAGGCGTAATAGCCGCCGTTGCGGGTCATCCACCACTGATAGCCGTAGCCTTCGCGGCGGGTGCCGGCGGCGTTGCGGGTGTCCCGTGGCAGGTACTGCTTGCCGTCGAACTCGCCCATCCAGACGTCGTCGACCTGATTGCGGGTGGCCGCCTCGACCCACTGCGGCGACAGCAGTTGCTGGTCGTTCCAGCGGCCCTCGCGCAGGTGCAGCACACCGAATTTCAGCGAGTCCTCAGTGGTGCAGCTCAGGCCATTGCCGCCGCTGTTGAAGCCACCCGGCGCCAGGTCCCAGTGCAGCGGGTCCATGCCCATGTGGCGCAGCACGCGCTCGTCGAGCAACTGGTGCAGGGTCTGTCCGCTGACCTTGCTGACGATGGCCGAGAGCATGAAGCTGGACGCGCTGCTGTAGATGAACGACTGCCCCGGCGCATCGTCCACCGGCTCGTTGAGGAAGGCTTCCACCCAACTGCTGGACAGGTTGCGCCAGTCGCCGCCGGAAATGCCGCGACGGTGACCGGTGCGCATGGTCAGCAGGTCTTCCACGGTCATCGCCGCGAGGTTGGCGCTGATCCGCGCCGGGCAATACTCGGGGAAAAAATCCACCACCTTGTCGTTCAGGGCCAGGCGCCCGTCGTCGATCAGCAGGCCGACGGCGGTGGCGGTCCAGCTTTTCGTCGCCGAGTGCTGCACATGCGGGCGCCGCGCGGCATAGGGGCGCCAGAACGCCTCGGCGACCACCGCGCCGTCGCGGTACAGCATGAAGCTGTGCAGCTCCAGCCCGGCGGCCTGTACCGCGTCGAGGAAATCGACAACGGCCCGTGGATCGACGCCTTTGTCCTGGGGCAACGCCCGTGGGAGGGGGATGTAACTCATCAACGCGGTTCCTCGAAAAATCGGCGGGCAGGCCTGCCGATGTTTTTATATGCTTAAAAATACATTTGTGCTTGAATCAGTCGCCGTGTCACCCAATCAACCGGCGCCGACGCCAAGGCGTCCGGGCTTTTCAGGTAACCTTTCCGCCCTTCGTCCAAGGAACGACATCGCCCCATGGCTCAACTCACTTCGCTGCAGACCAAGGTTGCCGGCCAGATCCTCGCGGCCATCCAGAACGGCGAGCTGCCTCCCGGCAGCCACCTGAAGGAAGTCGAACTGGCCGAACGCTTTGGCGTGTCGCGCTCGCCGATACGCGGTGCGCTGGCCTACCTGGCCGGGCAGCACCTGATCGAGCCCTCGGCCCAGCAGGGTTTTCGCGTGCCGCTGGAGCCGCTGGCGGTCGAGGCCCAGGCCAGTGAGCTGCACAACGAGGAAGACGCGCTGTACGCGAAGCTGATCGATGACCGCCTGAACCAGGCGCTGCCCGACCAGATTTCCGAAAGCGACCTGTTGCGCCGCTACGGCGCGAGCAAGAGCGTGCTGCGCCGCTGCCTGCTGCGGCTGTCCGACGAAGGCGTGATGCAACGCAAGCACGGTCATGGCTGGCAGTTCTCGCCGACCTTGAGCGACCGCCAGACACGCTTCGAGAGCTACCGCTTCCGCATGCTGCTGGAGCCGGCGGGGCTGCTGGAGCCGACCTTTCACCTCAACCCCGAGCAGGTGCAGCGCTGCCGGCGGCAGCAGCTTGATCTGCTGGAAGGGGTGGCCGACAGCAAGCGCTTCTTCGAGAGCAACGCGCAGTTCCATGAACTGCTCGCGGCGGCCTCGGGCAACGTCTACATCCTGCAGGCGGTGCAGCAGCAGAACCGCCTGCGCCGCCTGACCGAATTCCACTCGGTGAACAACGTCGAACGGGTCAAGGCCTCGTGCCGCGAGCACCTGGCGATCCTCGATGCGCTGGAGCAAGGCGATAACGAGTGGGCCTCGACGCTGTTGCATCGCCACCTGGAAGTGGCGAGCAAGATGGGGGTGGCGCGGGGCAAGGGCTGAATGACGGCGCCGCTGCCAATTACCGGCAAGCCGGCTCCTGAAGCGAGCGTGTTCGCTGCCAAACCCTGTGGGCGCTGGCTTGCCAGCGATAGACGGCAACACGCTGCCTTGCCCGGCACTCACCCCGTCCATCACCAGATCGCCACGGTATAACCGAGGATCACCCGGTTTTCGTTCATGTCCCGCAGGTAGTTGGCCTTGGTCAGCGCATTGCGCCAGCGCAGCGACAACCCTTTCAACGGCCCGGCCTGGAACACATAACCCAGGTCGATATCCCGCTCCCATTCCCGCGCCTCGCCATCGAAGCCTTTCACCACGGCCTGGTCGCCCTTGGCCCAGCGGGTCGAGAAGGTCAGCCCCGGCACACCCAGCGCGGCGAAATCGTAGTCATAGCGCGCATGCCACGTCCGCTCCCTGGTCTGGGAGAAGTTGCTCAACTGGTACTCGGAGAACAGGAAGGTGTTGGTGCCGTCCACATACGTGAACGGCGTATCGCCGAACTGCTCCTGATAGCCGCCGCCCAGGGTGTGGCCCTTGTAGCTGTACGCCAGGCGGGTGCTCAGCGCGCGGTTGTCGACCTTGCCCGCCAGCCCGGCGCCGGCCTTGTCGGCGTCGAAGTAACGGATATCGCTTTTCAGCGCGCCGCCGCCCAGGGCGAAGCTGTGTTTGAGCCCCACGTAGTGCTGCTGGTAGATGTCTTCCAGTTGGGCGAAGTGGTAGGTCAGCAAGAGCGCCGGCGTCAGCTTGTAATCGCCACCGATGAAGCGGAACTGGTCGCTCTTGGCGGTGCTGCGGTAGGCGCCGCTCTGGCTGGTCAGGCCCATCTCTTCATAGTCGGTGGATTCGCGCTGGCGAACCCGGTCGATCTGCCCGCCGATCAGCGCCAGGCCCGGAATGTCGCCGGACTTGAGCTGGGTGCCGCGGAAGGTTTGCGGGAAGATCCGGCTGGTGTTGGGCTGCAGGGTCGGCAGGTCCGGCAGCAGGTGGCCGCTGCGCAGTTCGCTCTGGGCGAAGCGCACCTTGCCGGTGATGCCGAGCTTGGAATATTCGCCCTGCGCACGCTTGGCGTAGCTCGGCTTGCCCGGCTCGGCCTCGTTGTCCCGCGACAACAGGCCGGAGCCGGAACGGTCCGGGCTGGAGTCGAGTTTCAGGCCGAGCATGCCGACGGCATCCACGCCGAAACCGACGGTGCCCTCGGTAAAGCCCGATTGCAGGTTGAGGGTGAAACCCTGGGCCCACTCTTCGCGCTTGGACTGGCCGGCGTCTTCCCGGTAGTCGCGGTTGAAGTAGTAGTTCTTCAGTTCCAGCGAGGCCTTGCTGTCCTTGATGAAGTCGGCGTGGGCCTGGACGGAAAGCAGGCTGACACCGGTCAGCAACAGGTTCAGGTTCGGGTGTTTCATGGTGTTCTGGCTCCTGGCAGTCGTTGTGAGAAAGCTGTTGTTATTGTTTTTCGGACATGACTTGCCCCGCCGCGCCGGTGTGCACCGGCGCGCTGGGGGATGGATCAGGGGTTCAGGTCAGCTTGCGCGACGTATTCGGTAACTGCCGTCGGCGAGCTTCTCCAAGGGGCTGGCCGCCGCCAGCAACTGTCGGGTGTACGGGTGTTGCGGGGCGTCGAAGACCTGCTCGCGGCTGCCCACTTCCACCACTTCGCCCTGGTGCATCACCGCCACCCGGTGGGCGATGCGCTCTACCGCCGAGAGGTCGTGGGAGATGAACAGGCAGGCGAAGCCGTACTGCGCCTGCAGGCGCTCGAACAGTTCGAGGATCTGCTTCTGGATGGTCATGTCCAGGGCCGAAATCGGCTCGTCGGCGATCACCAGTTGCGGGTGCCGCACCAGCGCCCGGCCGATGGCCACGCGCTGGCGCTGGCCACCGGAAAGCTGGTGCGGGAAGCGCTCGGCGAAGGCCTCCGGCAGGCCGATATCGCGCATGGTCTGCGCCACTCGCTCGCGGCGCCCGGTGGCACTCAGGCCCGGTTCATGGCGCAGCGGCTCGATGAGGATTTCGCCGATCTTCATTCGCGGGTTCAGCGACGAGAACGGGTCCTGGAAAATCATCTGGCATTGCAGGCGGTGGGTGCGGTTGGCGGCCTTGAGGATGTCCACGCCCTTGAAGCGGATCGCCCCGGCGCAGGGCTTGACCAGGCCCACCAGCGAACGGCCGAGGGTGGTCTTGCCCGAACCGCTGCCGCCCACCAGCGCCAGGGTTTCGCCCGGCGCGATGGACAGGCTGGCCGAATGCACCACGCGCTTGTACTGGCGCTTGCCCCAGAAACTGGCCGGCCCGGGGTGCTCGATGCACACCTGGTCCACCTCCACCAGCGGCCCGTTGCTCGCCGGCAACGCCGCCAGCTCACCGCGACGCGGCAAGGCTTCGAGCAACTGACGGGTGTATTCGGCCTTCGGCGCCAGCAGGATATCGGCGATGGCGCCCTGCTCCACCGCCTTGCCCTGGCGCATCACCACCACCTTGTGGGCATAGCGCGCCACCAGCGACAGGTCGTGGCTGATGAACAGAATCGCCGTGCCCTGCTCGCGGGTCAGCTCCAGCATCAGCTCGATCACGTCCAGTTGCGCCAGGCAGTCCAGCGCGGTGGTCGGCTCGTCGGCGATCAGCAGCTTGGGCTGCAACAGCATCACCGAGGCCAGCATGATCCGCTGGCGCATGCCGCCAGAGAACTGGTGCGGGAAGGCCTTCAGGCAACGCTCGGCATCGCGGATGCCGATGCGCTGCAGCATCTGCACGCAGCGCTGGTGGATCTGTTCGGCGTTCAGGTCGGTGTGCAGGTGCAGCGCCTCGGCCATCTGCCGGCCGATAGTCAGCGCCGGGTTAAGCGAAACCATCGGCTCCTGGAACACCATGCCGATCTGCGCGCCACGGATGTCGCGCAGGGCCTTACCGTCCAGGCGATTGAGGTCGCGGCCCTGGAAATCCAGACGGCCACCGCAGACCTGCATCGGCAGCGGTAACAGGCCGATGGCGGCGCGGGCGGCCATGGTCTTGCCGCTGCCGGACTCGCCGACCAGGGCGACGATTTCGCCCGGCGCCACGTCGAAACTCAGGCCATCGACCGCCAGCGGGCCATGCTCGCCGACACGAATCTGCAGGTCACGCACCTGCAACAGGGTAGTGGGCTTGGACATGATCACTTCCTCATCCGAGGGTCGAGACGATCGCGCAGGGCATCGCCAAACAGGTTGATGGCCAGCAGCGCCAGGCAGATGAACAGCCCCGGGAAGATCCCCAGCCAACTGGCCGATGCGATATAAGGCCGGCTGCTGGCGAGCATGTTGCCCCAGGTCGCGGCGGGCGGCGGCACGCCCAGGCCGAGGAAACTCAGGGCACTTTCCGACAGCAGCGCCCAGCCGAACATGCTGGTGGCCAGCACGCACAGCGGGGCCAGGCAGTTGGGTGCGATATGCCGCAGCATGGTGTACAGCTCGGAGTTGCCGATCACCCGCGAGGCCTCGATGAATTCCAGCTCGCGCAGCGACATCACACTGCCGCGCACCACCCGCACCACCGACGGGGTGTAGGCGATGCCCAGGGCGAGGACGATGCCGTACTGGCTGGCGCCGATGATCGCCATGATGCCGAGGGCCATGAGGATGCCGGGGAACGCCAGCAGCGCGTCGTTGAACATCATCAGCAGGCGGTCGGTCCAGCCGCGCAGGTAGCCGGCGAGCATGCCGATCAGGGTCCCGGCGAATACCGCGAAACTCACCGCCAGCAAGCTGATCCACAGGCTGGTGCGCGCACCGATCAACAGCCGGCTGAACACGTCGCGGCCGAACTCGTCGGTGCCGAGCCAGTGCGCCGCCGAAGGTGCCTGAAGGCGCGACAGCAGGTCGATGCGCAGCGGGTCGAACGGCGTCCAGACCAGCCCGAGCAGCGCCAGGCCGATCAGCCCGAGCAGCAAGGTAACGCCGATCAGGGCATTGGCCGGCGGCCAGGCCCGCGGCGCCTTTTTCGCCGAAGGTGGCGCGGCCAGCGGCGCGCAGGAGGGTTTCGAACTCATAACTTCACCCTTGGATCGAACAGTGGGTAGAGCAGATCGACGAACAGGTTGACCAGCACATAGACGAAGGTGATCAGCAGCAGGCAGCCCTGCAGCACCGGGTAGTCGCGGGCGAAGATCGCATCGACCATCAACCGACCGATGCCCGGCAGGGTGAACACGGTTTCCAGCACGGCGATGCCGCCGAGCAGGTTGCCGAGGATCAGCCCGACCAGCGTCCAGGTCGGCGCGAAAGCGTTGCGCAAGGCGTGCCGCCACAGCACCGCGCTTTCCGAGAGACCCTTGGCCCGGGCATGGGCGATGTACTCCAGGCGCAGCACTTCGATGGTGCTGGCGCGAGCCATGCGGGTGATCGCGCCGAGTTCCACCAGCGTCAGGGTGACGATCGGCAACACCAGGTAACTCAGCGCTTGCCACGGGTCCTGGCCGAAGCTGACGTAGCCCACCACCGGCAGCCAGCCGAGCTTGATGCCGAAGGCATAAAGCAGCAGCAGGCCGAGCCAGAAGCTGGGGATCGACAGCAACAGCGTGGCGCTCATCACCAGGCCCAGGTCGAGGGCACTGTTCTGTTTCCAGGCGGCCAGCAGCCCCACCGGCACCGCGATCAGGGTCGCCAGCAGCACCGCCACCAAGACAATGCTGGCACTGACCGCGAAGCGCTCGAGGATCAGCGGCAACACCGCCTCGCGGGTGCTGATCGAGAAGCCGAGGTCACCGCTGAGCACGGCCTTGAACCAGATCAGGAACTGGGTCACCAGCGAGTGATCCAGGCCCAGGGTGCGGCGCATGTCGGCCAGGCTCTGCGGGTCGGCCATGTCGCCGAGCATCAGCAGCGCCGGGTCGCCGGGGATCAGCCGGATCAGGGCAAAGACCATCACCGAGATCAGCAGCAGGGTCGGCAGCGCCATGCCGAGTTTTTGCACGATAAAGCGGAACATCGTCTGGCCCTGCCCTACTTCGCCGCGAGGCTGACGCCCCACAGCCGTGGTTTGGCCACCGGCCAGGAATGGTAGCCGCGGGTGCTGTCACGCAGCGCGCCGATCACTGTGCCGTTGTAGATGATCACCATCGGCGTGTCCTTGATCATCATCCCGTGCAACTGGTCGAACAACGCCTGGCGCTTGGCCGTGTCGCGCTCGCGCACCGCCTCGCGCAGCAGCGCCTGGGCTTGCGGGTTGTCCCAGACCTTGCGCGGTTCCTTGCTCTTGTCGCCCATCAGCGAGTCGAAACCCAGCGCCGGGTCGAGCCGCGACGAGTAGGAGAACGACATCATCTGGTAGTTGCCACTCTGATAGCGCTCCAGTTGCGTGCCCCACTCCAGGGTTTCCATCTGGATGTTCAGGCCGCTGGCCTGGGCCATGGCCTGGCTGAGCACGCCCATGTCGAACATCTGCTGGTAGCGCTTGTTGACGATCATCTTGATCGGCTGGCCGTTGTAGCCGGCTTCCTTGAGCAGGCGTTGGGCCTCGGCCGGATCGTAGCTATAGCCTTGTTTGGCCGCCGTGCTGTAGAAGGCGCTGGTCTGCGGGATCGCCGAGTTGTTCGGCTGCGACAGGCCGTTGGACAGCGCGGTGACCATCTGCCCGTAATCCAGCGAATGGGCGATCGCCTGACGGATACGCACGTCCTTGAGCAACGGATCGTTGGTCTGGAACAGCAGGCCGCAGATGGCCATGATCGGACTCACCGACACCTGGATGCCGGGCAGTCCCTTGAGTTCCTGGGCGTCGCTGGCGGTGACGTCCGGCAGCAGATCGACGTTATTCGACAGCAACGCGGCCTTGGCCGAGGACGGGTCGGGAATAATCATGAAACGCACGTTGTCGACCAGCGCTTCCTTCTTCCCGGTAAAGCCATCCGGCCCCGCCTCGGCGCGGGCGCTGTAGTCCTTGAAGCGGGCGAGTTGCACATACTGGCCGGGCTTCCACTCGGCGAGAGTGAACGGGCCGGTGCCCACCGGCGATTTCCAGCGACCATCGGCGGCCAGCGAGTCCGGGTGCAGGATGCCGGCACCACCGCAATCCGGGCGAGCCATGGAGGCGAGGAACAGCGCGTTCGGCTGATCGAGGGTGAAGACCACGGTGCGTGGGTCCGGGGTGGCGATGGAGCTGATTTTCGCCCCGCCGCGGCCATCGAATTCCGGCAGGCAGCGCCACTGGGTTTGCGGATCGAGGTAGTGATCCCAGGTCCACTTCACCTCGGCCGAACTCAGCGTCGCGCCATTATGGAAACGCACACCGTCGCGCAGGGTGAAGGTGTAGGTCAGGCCGTCATCGGAGACCTTGACCTCGCTGGCGAGCAGCGGGCCAACCGAAGCGTCCTCGCGATGGGCCACCAGGCCCTCGACGACATGCAGGATCACGGTGTCAGTGTTTTCGTCCCGGTTCACACCGGGTTCGGTGCTACGGATATCGGCGCCCAGGCCTACCCGCAACGTGGTGTCGGCCAAGGCTTGCTGAGCCAGGGCGCCAAGCGTCGCAAGACCCAATACCCGCAGGGTGCGACCGAAGAAAGGATTGCGTAAGCGATGCACGGGAGAGGTTCTCCTTCGCTGAAAGACCGGTCGATGGCAGGCCCGGCCTCAAGGTTCTGATCATATCGTTCTTGTTGTGGCCTGACCTCGATCAGCGCCGTGTGCGATTTTGTATTTTTCAATTCGCCAGGACATATTCACAGCGCGCATCGACTTTGTAAATGTTTTTTTAACGATAAAAATACATTACTCAATACAGGGTTTGCTTTGCCTCGGTGACGGGAGGCCGCAGACGCCTTTTCTGCGGACACAAAAAAGCCCGCCGAGGCGGGCTTTTTCAACAGCGGGTGAATCAGTCGTCAGAGCTCATGATGCCGAACAATTGCAGCAGGCTGACGAACAGGTTGTAGATCGATACATACAGGCTGATGGTCGCCATGATGTAGTTGCGCTCACCGCCATGGATGATCTGGCTGGTCTGGAACAGGATGCACACCGACGAGAACAGCACGAAGCCAGCGCTGATCGCCAGTTGCAGGCCGCTGATCTGGAAGAAGAAGCTCGCGACCACCGCCCCCAGCAGAACGAAGAAGCCGGCGGTGATGAAGCCGCTGAGGAAACTCATGTCCTTGCGGGTAATCAGCACGTAGGCCGACAGACCACCGAACACCAGCGCGGTCATGGCGAAGGCCGAGCTGACCACTTCGGCACCACCGGCCATGCCCAGATAACGATTGAGGATCGGGCCGAGCAGGAAACCCATGAAACCGGTCAGGGCGAAGGTGGAAACCAGGCCCCAGGCCGAGTCACGCAGCTTGGCGGTGAGGAAGAACAGACCGTAGAAACCGATCAGTACGACGAAGATATTGGGGTAACCGACGCGCATCTGCTGTGCGACGTAGGCCATGACGGCACTGAAGATGAGGGTCAGGGCCAGCAAGCCGTAAGTGTTGCGCAGGACTCGGCTGACCTCCTGCTGTTCGACCTGCAGGCCGTGATTGACGGCGTAATCCTGTTCGCGCATGGCGACACTCCTGTGGGTTTTGAAACGTTGAGTTGCAAAGATCATAACAGAGCCTTGGAAACAGGCCATCCAGAGAGTTTGACAGCTTGTTTCATTTCGGTATGATGGCGCCCGCATGACAAAGTGGAAGCGTGGCCGAGTGGTTTAAGGCAACGGTCTTGAAAACCGTCGATGGGCAACTATCCTAGAGTTCGAATCTCTACGCTTCCGCCATATTTCTTCATTAAAGCCCCTTGATTGGGGCTTTTTTGTGCCCTGACAACGGCCTGGCGTGCAACGCGCCGACCCACCTGCCGCGGCCGCATCCGTCCTGTACCTCACCGTTTGATCGCCTGCAGGGTATAGCTCAACGGCAAACGCCACGGATCAACTTTCAAACGCCACTCCCCATCCTCCCCTAGAACCATCTGCCCAGGCAGCGCCTCCCACGGAATGCAGTCATGCTCCTCGATGGCGACGAGATTCAGCCCATGACGCAAAAGCGCCGAAATGACCTCGCCAAGGCCGTGGTTCCACTCATGGGTGACCGTGGCCTTCAACGCAGTATCGACTTCGACATAGGTGCTGTCATCGCACCATACCGTCGGCTCCTGGCGCTCGAAATACGGGTGGCTAATCCTTAGTTCGTCCTGACAACTCTCGTCCAGCGCCAGGAGCATCGGATGCCCTTCACGCAGAAACAGGCGGCCTCCGGGCTTAAGCAAAGCGGCTACCGTTCTGGCCCATTTATCAATACTGGGTAGCCAGTTCAAAGCGCCGACGCCGGTGTAGACCAGATCGAAGCCAGCACCACCAAGGGCTTTCGCGGCCTCGTAAACCGGAGCTTCGACGTAGTGAATCTCCGCGCCACAGTCGGTCGCCAGTCGCCGGGCCTGTTCCAGTGAGACGGGAGAAAAATCCAGGCCGGTCATCACCGCACCAAGACGGGCAAGAGAAAGAGTATCTGTACCGATATGGCACTGTAAGTGCACCCCTCTCAGGCCGGAGATGTCACCGAGGCGAGACTGATCGAAACGAACCACTGCAGATAAATGATCCGCAGAAGCTATAAATCTTGCAGCTTCGTAGTCCGGAGACGCGGCGTGAAGTGGCGCTCGCTCATCCCAGTTAGCCCTATTCACCTCAAGATAGTCATCCATCGCTGCACTCCTTTGCTTAGGTATGGCAGCTACCTGCCCTTGCGGTTTTTCTGAGGCCCACACCTTCTATCACCTAATCGCTGTTCTCAGCAGCAATTCCCGGCGAACAAGAGGCCGGGGCCAGAACCGCCCTAAACCGCCATCCCCCGATAAGGCACCTCATCCCCCGGACTTCGCGAGAACTGCCTTTTGTACTCCCGACTGAACTGCGAGCTGCTCTGGTAACCCACGCGGTGCGCGACCTGGGCGACGCCCAGCCCTTCGCCGATCAACATCTGCTGTGCCTTCAACAACCGCAGCCGCTTGAGGTACTGGATAGGCGACAGCAAGGTGTTGCGCTTGAAGTGTTCGTGAAACGCGGAAGCGCTCATGTTCGCGCGGCCGGCCAGTTCGTCGATGCTGAGCGGGTCGGCGTAGTGATCGCGCAGATACGCCAGCGAGGCGCCAATCCGGGCAAAGTGTCCCTGCTGTTCGACCAGGGCTCTCAGCGCGCCAGCCTGGGGGCCGTTGAGCGCCGCGAAATACACCTCGCGCACCCGCGCGGCGCCCATCACGCGGGCGTCTTCGGGTCGTTGCAGGCACTGCAACAACCGCAGCACGGCGTCCTGCATCGGCTCATCAAGGGGCGCGGAGCTCATGGACTCCGGGGTCTGCGCCCGGACCAGCCCAGCGGGAAGCGGGTCCATCGCCTGGACCATTTCGCTCAGGACCAGCGGATCGATACCGACAGCCACGCCGTACAGCGGCTCGGCCTCGCTGGCGAAGGTCTCGCACATGAACGGCACCGACAGCGCCTGCACCAGGTACTGCCCTGCCCCGTAATCCAGCGTTCGTTCGCCCAGGCGCGCCAGCTTTCGGCCCTGCGCCAGGACCATCAGGCTGGGTTCGTAGATCTGCGGGCTGCTGGCCACATACTCCGCCCAGGAAAGCACCTGCACGTCACTGAGCAAGGTGTCGACAAAGCCGGGGCGCGTGGCCAGCGGCTTGATCAGGTCGCACAGGGCCTGGCGTACTGGAAAGTGATGAGGATCGGACATGAGGGAAGGCAACAGTGATTGAGGCGCCCATGATCCCAGATTTCGCGGCAGGGATACCGTCAATCCACGCGGCACTGGAGGAATAGGCATGACACCCGGAGGATTACCCATCGGCATCCCCGCCCCTCGCCCGCACAATGCGCCGCCTCTTTTCGCTGTGCAGAGACACCCTTATGTACAAAGCCATTGGCTACGCCGCCCAGTCGGCCAGCGCGCCGCTCGCCCCGATGACCTTCGACCGCCGCAGCCCGCGTCCGAACGATGTCGTCATCGATATCCTCTACTGCGGCGTCTGCCATTCCGATATCCATCAGGCACGCAACGAATGGGGAATCGCCGTCTACCCGCTGATGCCCGGCCACGAAATCATTGGCCGTGTCCGCGCCACCGGTAGCGCGGCGAGCAAGTATCAGCCCGGCGATCTGGTCGGCGTCGGTTGCATGGTCGATTCCTGCCAGCACTGCGACGCCTGCCACGCCGACCTCGAGCAGTATTGCCTCGAAGGCCCGACCATGACCTACACCACGCCAGACCGCGTGGACGGCAGCTACACCCTCGGCGGTTACTCCAACTGCATCGTGGTGCGGGAAGATTTCGTGTTGCGGATCCCGGACGGCATGGACTTGCCGAGCGCGGCGCCGATCCTCTGCGCGGGCATCACCACTTACTCGCCGCTGCGCCATCACGGCGTCGGGCCGGGTCATCGGGTGGGCATTCTGGGCATGGGCGGGCTCGGTCATATGGGTATCAAGCTGGCCAAGGCGCTGGGCGCCGAAGTCACGCTGTTCACCCGTTCGGCGGCGAAGGCCGAGGAAGCCCACCGTCAGGGCGCTGATCACGTCGTGGTCTCGACCGATCCGGCGCAAATGGCTGCAGTCGCCGATCACTTCGATTTCCTGCTCGACACCATCCCGGTGCAGCACGACCTCAACCCCTACCTCAAGACGCTCAAGTTCAACGGCGTGCATATTCTGGTGGGCCTGATCGAACCCATCGAGCCCGCCATCGATGCGGCCCATCTGGTGCTCAAGCGTCGGGTGATCGCCGGGTCGTTGATCGGCGGCATCGCCGAGACCCAGGAGGTGCTGGATTTCTGTGCCGCGCATGACATTCGCTGCGATATCGAAATGCTCGACATCGGCGCCATCAACGAAGCCTACAGCCGCATGATCGCGGGGGACGTGAAGTACCGCTTCGTCATTGATATGGCGACGCTGCAGACCGCGGAGTAACGGCGCACTCCGCTGCCGACATCGAAGGGCCGCCCCGGCCCTTCGAACGGATCAGGCGCTTAGAACGCCAGACCGACCTTCACACCGAACTCGTCACGCTTGAGTTTGGTGTTGTCGGCCACGTCCGAGTCTTCGTCCAGCTTGTACTCGGTACGGGTGTAGTACGCGCCGACCTGCACCGGCATGCCGCCCTGCTGGTTCAGCAGCAGGCTGACTTCGGCGTACGGGTTGGTGCGGTCCTTGAGGTCCACGGTGTCGCTGCCAAAATCGTCGACCTTGAGCTTGGCGCGGCCGTCGATGGTGTGACGAGCGCCGACTTCGACACGCAGGGTCGAGGTGTCGAACTGGTGGTTGTAGCCCAGCGCAGCCTTGGCGAACGGCGACTTGGAAGTGATTTCGACATCGATGTCGTTGATCGCCGGCTCGAAGCGCGTCCAGCCATAGCCGCCGCCCACGGTCACGTCGATGAAATTGCGCGCATCCAGCGCTGCACGCCAGCCGAGGTCGAGGTCGGCCTGGGCCTCCTTGAGTTTGTTGTCGTCTTTTTTGCCGTACTTGGCTTCGGCACCAACTTGGTAGATGAAGCCGGATTCGGCAGTCAGCTTGTTGCCGAAGGTGGCGAATACGCCGCCCTGACCGAGGTGATCGGAGTCGGACTCGTCACCGCCTTCAAACTTGAATTTGTCGTAGCTGCCCGTCAGGCCGAGGGTGAACAGCGGGTCGGTGCTCGGTGCGGCAACCGCCGCCAGAGGTGCGCCCAGCAGGGCCAGGATGCAGGTCGGTGCGAGCAATTTACGGGTGGGCATTCGGGAAGCCTCCATGACTGTAATGTATTAACGAACGCACCGCTTTGAAGCACCGTTCTCCGCTAAAGTTCGAAATAAATTGACGTAAATGTGAAATGTTTCTCGACTTTGAAGGCTCTATCTCGCGGCTTTTATCGATAGCACAGCGCCATTATCCGAGATTTCTCACACGGCCACGCCCCCGCAAACATTGGGTTGCGCCGAAAACGACCCAACAAAAAAAGCGCCCCGAAGGGCGCCAGAGGCAACGGTAAAAACACTGTCCTCTTAATGGTCCGAAAGTGCCCTGGCCACCACGGCCAGATTGGATTCGTTGAGGCCAGCGACGCACATCCGCCCGCTGCGGATCAGGTACACCCCATGCTGCTCGCGAATGCGATCGACAGCGTCGGCGCTCAGCCCGGTGTAGCTGAACATGCCCTTCTGGCGCAGCAGGTAACCCACCTCCCGCCGCGCATCGATACGCTGCACTTCATCGAACAGCGCCTGGCGCATGCCCACCATACGTACGCGCATGGCGTCCAGTTCCTGCCGCCACAGCGCGGTCAGCGCGGCATCGCCAAAGATGGTCGCCACCAGTTCCGCGCCATGCCGTGGCGGGTTGGAGTAGTTGGTGCGCACCGTGCCTTTCAACTGGCCGGCCACGCGCCGGGCAATCTCGCCGTCCTTGCACACCACCGACAGCGAACCGACCCGCTCGCCATACAGCGAAAACACCTTGGAAAACGAGTTGCTCACCAGCCCGGTGATACCGCTGCGGGCCAGCGCGCGGATCGCGTAGGTGTCCGCGTCCAGCCCCTCCCCCAGCCCCAGGTAGGCGGCGTCGAGATACGGGATCAGCGACCGCTCGCGGAACAGCGCGTACAAGCGCTGCCACTGCTCTGGCGTGAGGTCGACGCCGGTGGGGTTGTGACAGCAGGCGTGCAGCAACACGATGCTGTGGGCCGGCAGTTTGCCGAACACGTCCAGCATGGCCGCGAAGTCGACCGCCTGACCGCTGGCGTCCAGGTACGGGTAGCGGTTCACCGCGAAACCAGCGCCCTGGAAAATCGCCAGGTGGTTGTCCCAGGTCGGGTCGCTGACCCACACCTGCGACTGCGGGTAATAGCGCTTGAGAAAATCCGCGCCGACCCGCAGCGCGCCCGAACCACCGACGCTTTGCAGGGTAACGATGCGCTCGCTGTCGGCACCGCCAAGGTCGCCGAACAGATAGCCCTGCACCGCTTCGCGGAACCCCGGATGGCCGTCCATGGGCAGGTACAGGTTGGCGCTTTCCGCCCGTGCGTCCAGCAACGCCTTGGCCCGGCGTACCGACGGCAGCACCGGCACTTCGCCGTGCTCGTCGTAGTAGAAGCCGATGCTCAGGTTGACCTTTCCGGCCCGCGGATCGCGCTGGTAATCGTCCATCAACGACAGGATCGGATCGCCAGGGTATGTCTCGACATGTTCGAACATCAGGGGCTCCTCAGTGAGCAAACGTGGGGTGAAGGAAAGGCCACGGGCTCGCGTCGCCGCCGCGCGGCACGCTGACCTCGATCAGCACCGGACGGTCGGCGGCGAACGCCTGCTCCAACACGGGACGC
This sequence comes from Pseudomonas sp. 5P_5.1_Bac1, assembly GCF_025466015.1. NCBI lineage: Bacteria > Pseudomonadati > Pseudomonadota > Gammaproteobacteria > Pseudomonadales > Pseudomonadaceae > Pseudomonas > Pseudomonas sp. 5P_5.1_Bac1. The sequence goes on from NZ_JANLNX010000074.1 coordinate 21,104, forward strand.
AGTTGCGCCGGCGAGCCGACCCGGAACGCCTGAACGCCGAAGGATTCGGCAAAGCGCACGAAGTCCGGGTTCACCAGTTCCGAGCCCAGCAGCCGACCGACGAAGCTCTCTTGCTGGTCGCGGTAGACGTTGCCGAAGGCGCTGTTGTTGAACACGATGGTCACCAGGTTGAGCCGGTACTGCACCGCCGTGGCCAGTTCCTGGGCGGCGAACATGAAGCCGCCGTCGCCGCAGATCGACACCACCGCTTTGTCCGGGTGCGCGGCCTTGACCCCGAGTGCGGTGGGAAAGCCGAAGCCGAGGGTGCCCTGGTGCCCCGAGGTGACCAAAGTGCGCGGTTTGTACACCGGGAAACCGAAGATCGAGGTGAAGCCGACCTGAGAGATTTCCTCGACGAAAAAGCCGTCCCGCGGCAGCACGTCGCGAATCACCCGCAGGTAATCGAGTTGCGGCTGCACGCACTGGATGGCTTGTTCCGCCGCCGCCTTGGCCTCGGCGATCGCGGCGTCGCGGCGCTTCGGCGGGCCGACGCGGAGCACGGCTTCCGCCAGGGTGCTGGCGCCCTCCCCGGCATCGGCCAGCAGGTTGACCTCGGCCGGCATGCGCCGCACCTCGGCCGGGTCGATATCGATGCGGATCAGCTTCAGCCCGGCCGGACGATGCCGCCAGCGAATGTCCAGCAACTCGAAGCGCGAGCCGATCACCACGGCGACATCGGTCTGCGGCCACAGTCGGGCGCCGGCGGCAACGGTAAAGCCCAGCGGGTGATCATCCGGCACCACGCCGCGACCGCCACGGAAACTCACCACCGGCGCACCCAGCACCTCGGCCAGTTGGCCGATTTCGGCGCTGGCTTCCAGCGCCCCGGAACCGACAAAGATCATCGGCGCCTTGGCCGCGCTCAGCAGTTTCGCCGCGCGCTCGACGGCATCGCTGTCCACCGGTGGTGTCGGTTGCAGCGCCAGCGGCGCCTGCATGCGCACCGCCGCGCTGCGGGTGAAGAAGTCCCAGGAGGCTTGCAGCGATACCACGCCGGGGCGCCCGGATTGCATGGCCTGGAACGCCTGGGCCACCTGCCACGGCGCATCGGCCGGCTGTTCGATATGCGCCGCCCATTTGCCGATGCCCTGGAGGATTTCCAGTTGCTTGGGCAGCTCATGCAATTGACCGCGGCCACGGTCCTTGAAGCCGCTCATCACATCGCCGGTCAGCGCCAGCACCGGCGCGTTGCAGCCGTGGGCGGTGAGCATGGCCGCGCTGGCATTGAGGATGCCGGGGCCCGGCACCACGCTGAACACACCGGGGCGACCGCTGGAGCGGGCGTAGCCGAACGCCATGTAGGCGCTGGTCTGTTCATGTCGCGCACCCAGGGTGCGGATGCTGTCGGCATTGCGCGCCAGGGCGTCGGTCAGGCCGTAGATTTGCGCGCCGGGCAGTGCGAATACGGTATCGACGCCCTGCACTTTCAAACTCTCGACCAGGGCATCGCCGCCCGTGAGCTGCTGAACAGCGGGAAGTTCGGTTTTCATTGTTAATTACCTGTTGCGGATTATTCGAAGTTGAGCGCGGTGGGCTTGATGGAGTGATATTTACGGAAACTGGCGTAAACAACTATCAGCCACAAAGGAATCAGCCAGACCGATATACGCATCGCCGGAATGAACGCCATGATCAACATGATCGAAAAGATGAAAGCGATGCACAGATAGTTGCCAAAGGGAAACAACGGCGAACGATAGTGCGTGTGCTCGCCCGTCGCCTGTTTGGCCCGGCGAAACTTCAGGTGGGTATAACTGGTGAGCATCCAGTTCATGATGGTTGTCGCAACCACCAGTGCCATCAAGGCTTCCAGCGTGCCGTTGGGCGACAGCCAGTTGAGCAGCACCGCCAAGGCTGTAATCGCCGCCGTCACGATCAGCGCATTGACCGGCACCTTGTTGCGATTGAGCTTGAGCAGTTGCCGCGGCGCATGGCCCTGCCCGGCCATGGCGTGCAACTGGCGCACGGTGCAATAGACCACGGCGTTGTAGACCGACAGCGCGGCGGTCAGCACCACCAGGTTGAGGACGTGGGCCGCCGCGCCGATGCCCAGCAGATCGAGGATCTTCACGAACGGGCTGGCGCTGTAAGGATCACCGCCAGCGGACAGCGAGGCCACCAGGTCGTCCCACGGCGTCAGCGCCAGCAGCACCGCTAGCGCGGCGATATAGAACAGGCCAATGCGGTGCAGCACCTTGTTGATCGCGCTGGGAATGGTCTTCGATGGATCCCGCGCCTCGCCGGCGGTAAAGCCGATGAACTCCAACCCGCCAAAGGCGAACATGATCAGCGGCAACGCGAGAATCAGCCCGCTGATGCCGTTGGGCAGGAAACCACCGTGGCTCCACAGGTTGCTGACCGCAGCCGTCGGCGGCGGTGTCGGGCCGAACAGCAGCCAGCCGCCCAGGGCGATCATCATCAGCACCGCCGTCACCTTGATCACCGCGAACCAGAATTCCGCCTCGCCGTAGACCTTCACCGCCAGCAGGTTGAGGCCGTTGATCAGCACGAAAAAGAACGCGGCGCAGGCCCAGGTGGGCACGTCCGGCCACCAGAACTGCACGTACTTGCCGACCGCGGTCAGTTCCGCCATGCCCACCAGGATGTAGCCGGCGGTGTAGTTCCAGCCGGCGAGGTAGCCGATGAAGGGCGAACAGTATTTGTTGGAGAAGTGGCTCAGCGAGCCGGACACCGGCTCGTCCACCAGCATCTCCCCCAGTTGGCGCATGATCAGGAACGCGATCAGCCCGGCAACGGCATACCCCAGCAACAAACCAGGGCCCGCCAGTTTCATTACGCCGGCACTGCCGAGAAACAATCCAGTGCCAATGGCACCGCCGAGTCCGATCATTTGAATATGACGATTGGACAAACCCCGCGATAACGCGTGATCCGTAGGAGTGGCTCTGCTCATCGTTTTATTATCCATATTGTTTTTCGGACACGGCACGACCCGGCGCCCGACGATAGTTCGGCAGGTGAAGTTAAAAGTTGATGTTGTGTTTTTGTGCTCGAAGTTGCTTGGTTACTTCGATGGCATTCACGTTATCAGCAATGCTGGAAATGAACATCCAGCCAGAGTGAATGGCAACTATGCGAATGCCGGATTGTTCACGCCGGATACACCGGAAGTTGTTCGCCGGGGCTGAGAAACTGCGAGCCACGGCAATGCTCATAAACGAAAGTGCGGAACCACTGCTGTTCCGCCGAACTGTGGGTGCGGCTGTGCCAGACCACCCAATAGCGGAACGGATGGCGGACGAATGCCAGCGGGCGCCAGCACACGTCGGCCTGCTCGGCCCATTTGCGAGCGATGTGCTCGGGTAGCATCAGCAGCATGTCGCTGCGCTGGATCACCGCCAGCGCCGCCGAGTAGTACGGCACCGTCAGTTTCAGGTCGCGGTGCAGGTTGTGCTTGCGCAGGTACGCGTCGACGAAGCTGTCCTTGTCGCCGCCGGTGCTGATCTTCAAATGCGGCCAGCTCAGGAACTGCTCTTGGCTCAATTGCGCCTGCGCCACCAGCGGATGATCGCTGCGCATGCAGCACACGGCGACGTCCTCGCCGATCACCCGGCCATGAAACTCGGCGGGGGTGTCTTCGATCATGCTGGTGGCCAGGTCGACCTTGCCGCTGGCCAGCCAGTCGAAACGGTTGGCCTCCCACGGACGGAAATCGATGCTGACGTTCGGCGCCACTCGCGCCAGGTCGGCGAGCAGTTGCGGCAGGATGTGCTCGGCGACGTGATCGGAGCCGGCCATGGCGAAACGACGCTCGCACGTGGCCGGCGAGAACTGCGAGGGCGTGCCCAGCGCCTGCAACTGTTCGAGCACCTGCTTCAAAGGTTCCAGCAGTTCCGCCCCGCGCTCGCTAAGGATGTATTGACGCCCCTGGCGCACCAACAGCGGATCGCCAAACGCCTCACGAAACTGCGCCAGGTGCCGGCTCAGCGCCGACTGGCTGGCGCCCAGGCGCGTTGCCGCGTGGCTCAGATTGCGCACGTCCAGCAGGGTCGCCAGCACGCGCAACTGGGTCACGCTCAGGTTGTTGAAGGCGGGATTCATGTCGACGGGCTCAGTCGAGGCTGAGGGTCAGGGTCGGCTGTTCGGCGTGCAGCACGGCGTGGCCGACACACTCGCCACCGCAGTAGCGCGCCACCAGTTCGACCAGGTCGGCCATGGCCGAACGCACGTCCTCGGCGGTGGTCGGCGGCAGGCCGTCGATATCGAAGAACACGCAGCGGGTATCGGCCAGGGTGCGGGTATCGGCGGCCTGGCGCCAGGTCCAGCGCCGGGTCAGCACGCGCGTGCCGGCGGCCAGGACGATTTCGCCGGGCGCGATGGTTTCCGGCTCGGCGGCGGCGTCCACCAGAAAGCGGTCGGCGGCCAAGGTCTTGCGCAGTTCGATCGCCTTCGATTGCGGGCCGATCGGGTGCACGCCAGCAGGCAGCACGTAGCGCAAGGACAACAGGTTGCCGATATCCACCAGCGGGTTGATGTCCGGCAGGTTGTCGGGCTTGAGCACCCGGCGTGTCAGGGCTTCGATGGCGCTGCGGTGCTCCGAGGGCTTGGCGCCGAAACGGCGATAGGCCTCGCGCCAGGCGGCGATCTGCGGGTAGTCGGCGGGATTGCCAGTGACCCGCTCGCGCAGTGCTTGCTCGGTGGCGCGCAACAGCGCGGTCAACTCGGCGTTGGGGCGGGTGTTGTCGAGGTTGCGGAAGACCACCACGCCACGGCGGTAGTCGGGGTGATCGTCAAAGACATCGGGGCTGACCGTATAGGTAAAGGTGCTCACAGGCGCTCCTCTGGAATGCGGGTTCGGGCAGCTTGGCCAAGCCGGGTGGCAGACTATAGCACCGGGCCTGAAGCCACCCACTCACCGATTTCTGCAAGGTTGGCATGCGGGATGTGGATAGTTGGATGGGGGTGGCCGGGTGTTTTTCAGCGTTCTCAAGATCGAGCACCGCTTGCGCGGCGCATCGCGAGCGAGCTCGCTCCTACAAAACGCCTGGACCACAGTGTAGGAGCGAGCTTGCTCGCGATGCGCCGCGTAAGCGGTGCTCGATCTCAAGGACGCTGAAAACTCACTCTCCTCCAACAAACGGCAACGGCAACCGCGCCGCCCGAACCCCGGCAAGCTGCCGATCAAAATCCGGCAACAGATAATCAAAACAGAACCCCGCACTTTCCAGCTTTTCCCGACGCAACGGATCATCCTCCGCCAACCCCGCCACGCAGCGGGCACTGCGCGCCCAGGCGAACGCCAGCAGGCTGGTGGCGCAGAGCTGGAGGAAATCACCAGCAGCGCGATACGGGTATTCACTGTCTTCCGCACTGAACCCGCGAACCTCAGGCAGCAAGGCTTCAAGCCGCTCGCACACCTCACCCAACGCATCAGCAAACACCACGCTGGACGCCCGCCCCGCCGCAACCTCGGCGCGCAACTCACCCAACAGTACGCCAAACGCTTCCCCCCCATCCCCCAGCACTTTGCGCAGCAGCAGGTCGTTGGCCTGAATCTCGTTGCTGCCCTCGTAGATCATCGCAATGCGGCTATCGCGCAAGGTCTGCTCAATGGGGAATTCACCCGTGTAGCCATAACCGCCAAACACCTGCAGCGCCTTGCTGGCGAGGGTGAAGCCCTGTTCGGTGAAGCTGGCTTTGACGATCGGCGTGAGCAGCGCCGCCAGTTGTCCGGCCTTGGCGCGCTGCGCCGGGTCGGCGGATTCGCTGGCGATATCCAGCCAGTGCGCCGCCCAGTAACCAAGGGCGCGCATGCCTTCGCTGCGCACCCGCAGTTCCAGCAGGATGCGGCGCATCGCCGGGTGCAGGTGGATGGGGTCCGCCGCTGCGGCCGGCACCTGTTCGGGACGCCGCGGCGCGCGCATCTGCCGGCGCTCCAAGGCATAGTCGCGAGCGCTCTGCCAGGCCGCTTCGGCATGCCCGAGGCCTTGCAGGCCGACATGCAACCTGGCCGAATTCATCATCACGAACATCGCCGCCAGCCCGCCGTGGGCCTCGCCCACCAGCCAGCCCTTGGCCTGCTCGAAACGCAACGCGCAGGTGGCGCTGCCGCGAATGCCCAGTTTGTGTTCCAGGCCGTCGCAATAAACAGCGTTGCGCTCGCCGTTATCGAGCCATTTCGGCACCAGCAGCAAGGACAGCCCGCGACTGCCGTGCGGTGCATCCGGCAGGCGCGCCAGCACCAGATGCAGGATGTCGTGGGTCAGGTCGTGTTCGCCGCCGGAGATGAACAGCTTGTTGCCGCTGACGCTGTAGCTGCCATCGGCCAAGGGTTCGGCGCGGCTGCGCAGCAGGCCGATATCGCTGCCGGCCTGGGGCTCGGTCAGGCACATGGTCGGCAGCGTTTCGCCGCTGATGATGCCCGGCAGGTAGCGCTGCTGAAGCGCCGCAGAGGCGTGGGTCTTCAGGCACAGGTAGGCGCCATGGGCGATGCCGGTGTACATGGCCCAGGCGTGGTTGCTGGCGTAGAGCATTTCCTGCAGGGCCGCATCGAGCACTTGCGGCAGGCCTTGCCCATCCAACTGCGGATCGCAGGCCAGCGCCGGCCAGCCGCCATCGACATAGGCGCGATACGCCGCAACGAAGCCCTCGGGCGTGTGCACTTCACCGTCGCTGAAGCGGCAGCCCTGGCGATCACCCGGCCCGTTCAACGGCGCCAGCACTTCGCCGGTAAAACGCGCGGCTTCTTCCAGCACCTGCATCGCCAGTTCCAGATCGACCTCGGCGTAGGCCGGCAGCGCCTGCCAGTCTTGCTCGACCCGCAGCCAGTGTTGCAGCACGAATTGCATATCGCCCAGCGGCGCCTTGTAGGCCATGCGTGACCTCATCCTTTGAAGTGCGGGTTTTCGATCAGCAGCGCCATGCCCTGCCCGCCGCCGATACAGGCGGCAGCGATGCCATAGCGCAGGTTGTCGCGGCGCAGTTGCCGGGCCAGGGTCTGCACCAGGCGCAGGCCGGTGGCTGCCAGCGGATGGCCGAGGGCGATGGAGCCGCCGTGCACGTTCAGCCGCTGCGGGTCCAGCTCCAGCGCCTGAACCACGGCCAGCACCTGGGCGGCCTGGGCCTCGTTGATTTCGAAGCGGTCGATCTGCTCCAGGCGCAAACCGCTGCGCTCCAGCAGCAGGCGAATCGCCGGCGCCGGGCCGATGCCCATGGTGCCCGGCGCAACCCCCACCGCCGTGACCATCAGCAGCCATGCCAGCGGTAGTGTGGAACAGGCGGAATAACGACAGACCAGCGCCGCCGCCGCGCCGTCCACCACCGCGCAACTGTTGCCGGCGGTCTGCACGCCACCGCTGTGTACTGCGCGAAGGCGAGCCAGGGCGGCGCTGTCGGTGGGCCGTGGATGGCTGTCGCGATCCACCACGCTGACACCGCGAGGCAGCTCGATGCTGCGCGGCAGGCACTCTTCGGCTTCGAAGGTTTCGCTGCGGACGCTGACGATTTCCGCGTCGAACCAGCCCGCCGCCTGGGCTTCCAGAGCGCGCTGGTGGCTGCGCAGGGCCCAGGCATCCACGGCGTCGCGGCTCAGGCCGTACTCGCGGGCGAGGTTTTCCGCAGTGCCGATCATGTCCACCCCGGCCGCCGGGTCGTACAGCGCTTCCCAGAGAAAATCCTTGAAGCCCACGGGCGCGCCGAGACGGAAACCGCCGCGGTGCTCGTAGGCGGCAATCGGGTTGCGCGACATGGATTCGGCGCCCACGCACAGCACCTGCTCCACGCCGCTGTGCAGTTGTTCGCCAGCCTGGCGCAGCAGCTCCAGGCCGGTGCCGCAGATACGTTGCACGGCCAGCGCCGGTACGCTTTGCGGCACGCCGCTGTACAGGCCGATATGCCGCGGCAGCATGTAGGCGTCGAAACTGGCCTGGGCCATGCTGCCGCCGAGCACGCTGTCCACCGTGGCCGGATCGACCCCGGCGCGGGCCAGCACTTCACGCCCGGCCTTGATGCCGAGGTCGATGGGCGACACCTGCGCCAGCGCGCCGCCAAGATCGGTCCACGGCGTGCGTACGATCTCGACAATCGCCGCGTCCTCGAAGCGGCTGCACAACCCGCCGCCACTCATGGCCGCACCTGGGCGCGGAGCATGCTCGCGTCCTCGCCGCGGTACAGCGCTTCGACCTGCGCCGCCCGGCGCTGCAACACGGCGCGCTGGTTGATCGAGCCCTTGTCGGTGATTTCGCCGAGGTCGATCGACGGTGCTTCTTCCATCAGCGCCAGCCATTCGATGCGGCTGGCGTTACCTTGGGCGTCGCGGTTCAGGCGCTCCAGCCAGCCGGCGAACCAGGTGCGCACCGCCGCGCTGCCGAGCACCTCGGCGTCGCTCGCACCCTCCCCCAACCCGGCCAGTTGCCGACACTCCGGCAGCCGCGCAAACACCAGGATGCCCAGGCACTCACGGTCCGGCGCGGCGACCACGATGTCTTGCACATAAGGCGAGCCTTCCAGCACCGCGCGGTTGCGCAGCGGGCCGACGCTGACGAAGACCCCGGAAGACAGCTTGAAGTCTTCGGCAATGCGCCCGTCGAACATCAGACCAAGCTGGCTCTGGCGTGGGTCGGCGAGCTTCAGGGCGTCGCCCGAGCAATAGAAACCTTCCTCGTCGAACACCTCGGCAGTCTGCTGCGCCGCGCGCCAGTAGCCGGGCATGATGTGCGGGCCACGGAAACGCCCTTCCAGTTTGTCGCCCACCGGCACCAGCTTCACTTCGCAGCCCGGCGCCGGCAGGCCGATATAGCCGGCCATGGACAGCGGCCCGGTGGTGAAGGTGCAGGACGGCGAGGCTTCGGTCATGCCGAGGCCGGCCATCATGCGGATGCGTTCGCCGCAATGTGCTTCGGCGACCCGGTCGAGGCGGTCCCAGACACTTTGCGACAGGCCCGCGGCGGCGAAGAAGAACAGCTTCATGCGGGCGAAGAAACAGTCGCGCAACTCGCGGTCCTGCTCCAGCGCCTTGACCAGTTCCTCCCAGCCCTTGGGCACGGTGAGGTAGGCCGTGGGGGAAATCTCGCGCAAGTTGCGCAGGGTTTCGGCGAAGCCCTGGGGCGTCGGCTTGCCGCCGTCGAGGTAGAAGCTGCCGCCGTTGTAGAGAACGATGCCGAGGTTGTGGCTGCCACCGAAGGTGTGGTTCCACGGCAGCCAATCCACCAGCACCGGCGGCTCTTCGGCGAACACCGGGAAGGTCTGCAACAGCATCTGCTGGTTGGCGCAGAGCATGCGCTGGGTGGTGATCACCGCCTTCGGCAGTTTGGTCGAACCGGAGGTGAAGAGGAATTTGGCGATGGTGTCGGGGCCGGTGGCGGCGAAGGCGGCATCGGCTTTGGTCAGGTCGCCGCTTTGCAGCAGGCTGGCGAAATCCACCGTGCGCCGGCCTGGCACCGCGCCACGCACGCTGATTACTGCGACGGATTCGTCCAGCACTGCGTCGATGGCGCGCTGGAACGGTTGGCTGTCGGTGACGAACACCAGGCCCGGCGTCAGCACGTCGCAGACATGCCGCAGCTTGGCGAAATCCTGGGACAGCAAGGCGTAGGCCGGCGACACCGGGCAATACGGAATGCCGGCGTACATGGCGCCGAGGGCAATCTGCAGGTGCTCGATATCGTTGCCCGAGAGAATCGCCAGCGGCCGCTCGGCGGACAGACCGAAGTCCAGCAGGCCGGCAGCGATCGCCCGCACCTCCCCGAGCATCTCGGCGTAGCTGATCTCGCGCCAGGCGCCGTCGCCCTGGCGGGCAGCGATAAAGGTCTGTTGCGGACGCACCTCGGCCCAGTGCAGCAGGCGGTCCAGCAGGCGCGCGGGGAGCGGCGCGAGGGGTTCGATGGCACGCATGCGCAGGACGCCGTCCACCTCGCTCACCGCCACTTCGGGATGACCGATGGACACCTGCCGGTAGCGCGGCATTTCGGCACGGGCGTTCGTCCGTGGGCTGGCTTCGGAATTCACGCAGGTTGCTCCTTGTTCTTGTTGTCTGTCGTGCCGCCGCCCGGATGCGCCAGGCGGCGGGTGTTGCTCGACGTGTCAGATCGGGTAGTGCCGCGGGCCATGCTGCAAGGTGATCCAGCGCAGTTGGGTGAACTGGTCGATGGCCGTGCGGCTGCCGAAGCTGCCGTAGCCGCTGGATTTCACGCCGCCGAACGGCATCTGCGCCTCGTCGTGCACGGTCGGGCCGTTGATATGGCAGATGCCCGATTCGACCCGCTGGGCCAGGACCAGCGCCCGCGAAGTGTCGCGGCTGAAGATCGCCGCCGAGAGGCCGAATTCCGAATCATTGGCCAGGGCCAGCAGGGCTTCGTCGCCGTCGCCGCGCAGCACCACCGCCACCGGCCCGAAGGACTCTTCGCGGTACAGGCGCATGCTCGCGTCAACGTTGTCGAGCAGGGTCGGCTGCAGGATGCTGCCGTCCAGTTGGCCGCCGCAGACCAGCCGCGCGCCCTTCTGCACAGCGTCATCGATCAGCGCCTTGATCCGCTCGCCGGCGCCGCTGTCCACCAGCGAACCGAGCACCGAAGCCGGGTCTTGCGGATCACCGGCACGCAGCCCGGCAACCTTGGCCGCGAGCTTGTCGACAAAGGCATCGGCGATGGCTTCGTCCAGCACCAGACGCTCGGTGGACATGCAGATCTGCCCCTGGTTGAAGTAGGCGCCGAAGGCCGCGGCCTCGACGGCGGCGTCCAGGTCGGCGTCGTCCAGCACCAGGAACGGTGCCTTGCCGCCCAGTTCCAGCAGCGCCGGCTTCAGGTGGCGCGCCGCCAGTTCGCCGACGATACGCCCGACATGGGTCGAGCCGGTGAAGTTGACCCGGCGCACGGCGGGGTTGGCGATCAGCCGCTCGACAATCGCCGGCGCGTCAGCCGGGGCATTGCTGATGACGTTGACCACGCCATCGCCAAGGCCGGCATCCTGCAGCACCTGGCCGATCAATCGGTGTACCGCAGGGCTGAGTTCCGACGCCTTGAGCACCACGGTGTTGCCGCAGGCCAGCGGCATGGCGATGGCGCGGGTGGCGAGGATCACCGGAGCGTTCCACGGCGCGATGCCCAGCACCACGCCACACGGCGCACGCACGGCCATGGCGAAGCTGCCGGGCACATCGGAGGGGATCACCTCGCCGGTGATCTGGGTGGTCATGGACGCTGCTTCGCGCAGCATGCCCGCGGCCAGCTTGACGTTGAAGCCGTACCAGTTGGCCATGGCCCCGGTCTCGCCGGCGGCGGCGATAAACTCGGCGGTGCGCGCCTGCAAGGCGTCGGCCGCGGCCAGCAGGCGGCTGCGCCGTTCGTTGGGCGCCAGTTGCGCCCAGGCCGGGAATGCCGCGTGGGCAGCGGCAACCGCGGCGTCGGCATCGTCGAGGGTGGCGGCGGCGACTTGCGACACCAACTCGCCGGTCACCGGATTGCGCCGCTCGAAGGTTCGTCCATCACTGGCGGGGCGCGACCGCCCGCCAATCAGTAAAGGCACCTGCAACATGGTCATTCCTCTTTGTTGTCGTTATCGGGAATTGCCAAACACTGTCACGAACCGGCGGCGCCGCACAGACGCCGCCCATCCTGCTCAGCGCTTGTAAGCCTGCAGGCCCGGCTTGATGCTCTTGTCGTCGAGGAACTGCTTCATGCCCTGCTCGCGGCCGCCTTCGGTGTCCAGCAGGCGCGACTGGTCGAGCTTGGCGTACAGGTAGTCTTCGTTCTGCTCCCAGGTCAGCTCGCGGCAGCGCTTGAAGCCATGCTTGGCGGCGCGCAGGACCACCGGGTTTTTCTCCAGCAGGTTCAGCGCCAGTTCACGGGTGGTTTCGCGCAGTTGCGCCAGCGGCACGCTTTCGTTGACCAGGCCCATCTCGGCAGCTTTCGGCCCGCCGAAGGTCTTGCCGGTCATGATGTAGTACAGCGACTGGCGATGGCCCACGGTGTCGGCCATGGCCTTGCTCACCAGGTTGCCCGGCGGGATGCCCCAGTTGATTTCCGAGAGGCCGAAGGTGGCTTCGTCGGCGCAGATCGCCAGGTCACAGGCCACCAGCGGGCTGAAGCCGCCACCGAAGCACCAGCCGTTGACCATGGCGATGGTCGGCTTGGTGTACATGCGCAGCAGTTTCCATTGCCATTGCGAGGCTTCGCGGCGAATTTTTTCCTGGAGGATTTCAGGGCCGGCGTCCACTTCGCGGAAGTATTCCTTGAGGTCCATGCCCGCGGTCCAGGCTTCACCGGCACCGGTCAGCACCAGCACGCCGGCTTCAGGATCCTGCTCCAGGGTTTCCAGCACGTCGACCATCTCGCGATTGAGGGTCGGGCTCATGGCGTTGCGCTTTTCCGGACGGTTCAGGGTGACCCAGGCGATACCGGATTCCAGTTCGACTTTGACGGTGGTCCAGCGGCCTTCGTAGTTGCTCATGTGTATGCACTCTTGTTGTTCGTGGGCGATGCTCAGCAAGCTAATGGAGCAAATTAGTTATGTCAATTAACTATTATGAAAATTATCTTTCTTGTAGACCTCTTGGGCTGGCCTCTCGGTAAATCCTGGCTAGCCAGATGCGGCTCATGCAGGCAGACTAGGTAATTTTCTTATCCATGGTTCAAGGAGTCTGCTTCCCGATGGCAAGGTCCGCCCGCAAAACCGACACCCTCCCCGAGTCCGATGCCCCCGCCGCGGCGCTGGATGCGTCCCTCGAAGACTTGATCGGTTATGCCCTGCGCCGAGCCCAGTTGAAGCTGTTCCAGAACCTGATCAGCCGCCTGGCGGTGCATGACCTGCGCCCCGCGCAGTTCTCCGCGCTGGCGATCATCGAGCAGAATCCCGGGCTGATGCAGGCCGACCTGGCCCGCGCCCTGGCCATCGAACCGCCGCAGGTGGTGCCGCTGCTGAACAAGCTGGAAGAACGCGCGCTGGCGGTGCGTATCCGTTGCAAGCCGGACAAGCGCTCCTACGGCATCTTCCTGAGCAAGAGCGGTGAAACCCTGCTCAAGGACCTCAAGCAGATCGCCTCCGACAGCGACCACGACGCCACCGCGGCGCTCGACGATGCCGAGCGCGCGGAGCTGTTGCGGTTGTTGAAGAAGGTTTATCAGTAGCAAAACCCGCTGGCTGGCGAGGACTGTGCAGGAGCGGCTTCAGCCGCGATCGACGGCAAAGCCGCCGCAGAGACCCTCGCCAGCCCAGGGCATCGCCCCCTTACCAGATCGGCAACGTATAGGTGACCAGGAAGCGGGTCTGGTTCTCATCGCGGAACGCCGCACCGGTGGGGAAGTCGTTGCGGTAGATCGACTTGCGCGCCAGCAGCCCGACGTTCTTCAACGGCCCGCTCTGGATCACATAACCCAGTTCCATCTGAAACTCGCGCTCCTTGCGATCGGCGGCGTTGAGCGACGCCAGTTCGATATGGTCCCCGCGCACATAGCGCAGCCGCCCCTTCAGCCCCGGCACGCCGACCGCGACAAAGTCGTAGTCGTAGATCGCCTGCCAGGTGCGTTCCTTGGCGTTGAGAAAGTCCGAACTCATGGTCAGTTCGCTCATGCCCATCAACTCGGTGCCCGAGACATAAGGCGTGGCGGTGTCGCCCGTTGAGTGCATGTAGCCAATCCCCAGTTTGTGCCCACCCAGGCGGTAACTGAGCAGCGCCGAGAGGTTGCGGTTGTCCACCGCGCCGGCCCGCGCCTGGCCGTCTTCGCGGCTGAAGAAGCTGCGCAGGTCAGCGCTGAACGTGCCGTCACCGATGGCCTGTTCGTAAAGCGCGGCCAGGGTGTCCTGCTGGTAAAGATCTTCAAGTTCGGCGTGATACAGACGCACGCCCAGGGCCTTGGTGAGCTGGTAGTCGGCGCCGGCATAGGCCATGTGTGATGAAGTTTGCGCGCCCTTGAAGCGGCCATTGGGCGAAGCAATCGCCATGCGCTCGTAGCTGGTGGAGTCACGCTTGTTGATTCGGTCGAGGTAACCGGCGTTGACCGTCAGGCCGTCGATTTCCTTCGACACCAGGGTGGTGCCGCGGAAGGTCTGCGGCAGCAGGCGCGAGGGACTGGCGAAGGCGAACGGCAGGAAGATCATCACGTCGCCGCTCTTCACCGTGCTCTGGCTCAAACGCAGCTTGGCGGTCAGCGCCAGCCGCGAATAGTCGTCGGCGGCCACGCCGTCGCTTTTCGAGACCGGCAACAGTTCGGTGCCACTGCGCGATGGCGCCGAATCCAGTTTCACCCCCAACAGCCCACGGGCATCCAGGCCGAAGCCCAGCGGCCCTTCGGTAAAGCCCGACTCGATATTCAGGTTGAAACCCTGCGCCCACTCGCGGGCCGCGCTCTTCGCGCCGCCGTCCTTGTAGTCGCGGTCGAGGTAGTAGTTTTTCAGGCCGAGGGTGGCGTGGCTGTCTTCAAAAAAGCCGGCGGCCATGGTGTGGCCGCTGGCCAGGGCGACAGCCAGGGCGAGGCTGCCGGACGCACGGAAGCCGGGCGTAGCGCGGGTGTCACGAACGCATTCATGCATGTTGGGTTGTCCACTCTTGTTGTTGTTTTTTTGGCATCGAGACAGCGTGTCAGGCGCCGTCTCGCAGCGGAGAATGGAAAGCCCTTGAGGCCTCGTCAACGGCCAATGACCGATAATCGAACATTAATTTTATTAACTGTCTCGTACAGAGCAGGCTGCTTTCCCCTACCCGGCGCGTCTAGCACAGCGCTTTCAGATGCTAAAAGGCCAGCGAAAAAAAGCGCTGTAAATTTAGTTATATTTGTTAATCTTATTTTCGCGTTGGACATCACCGACGCAGCAAAACAACAACAAGAAATGAGGCCATGCCATGGACACTTCATCGCGTCGTCCGACGCTGACAATCGCTTTGTGTTTCATCGTCGCGCTGATCGAAGGTTTCGATCTGCAATCGGCCGGCACCGCAGCCGCCGGTCTGCGCCAGAGTTTCGAACTCGATCCGAAGATGCTCGGATGGGTGTTCAGCGCGAGCATCATCGGCCTGTTGCCGGGCGCCTTCTTCGGCGGCTGGCTGGCCGACCGTATCGGGCGCAAGAAAGTACTGGTGGCCGCGGTCATTCTGTTCGGCGTGTTTTCCCTGTGGACGGCCTATGTCGGCGACTACAGCCAGTTGCTGCTGGCGCGCCTGATGACCGGCCTGGGCCTCGGCGCCGCCCTGCCCAACCTCATCGCCCTGTGCGCCGAGGCGGTGGGTGAAAAACGCCGCAGCACCGCCATCAGCATCATGTATTCCGGCGTGCCGCTGGGCGGCGCACTGGCCGCGGTGGTGGCGATGTTCGCCCACGACCACTGGCAGATGACCTTCATCATTGGCGGCCTGGCGCCCCTGGCCGCCGTGCCGCTGATGCTGGTGTTGCTGCCGGAATCGAGTGCGTTCCAGCGTGCCGTCGGCCCGGTGGAGCGGCCGTCCACCTCGACCGCGCTGTTCGGCGACGGCCGCGGCAGCGCCACGCTGATGTTGTGGCTGAGTTACTTCTTCACCCTGACCGTGATGTACATGCTGCTCAACTGGCTGCCGTCACTGCTGATCGGCCAGGGCTTCAGCAAACCTGAAGCCGGGCTGGTGCAGATGCTGTTCAACATTGGCGGCGCCGTGGGTTCGCTGCTCGGCGGCGTGCTGCTGGACCGCGGCAACCCGGTGCGGGTCACGCTGTGCATCTACGCCGGACTGCTCGCGGCACTGGCCGGCCTGGGCCTGGCGGTGGGCGTGACCGCCATGGCCATCGCCGGCTTTGCCGCCGGGCTGTTCGTGCTGGCGGCGCAACTGGTGCTTTACGCACTGGCCCCACCGCTCTACCCGACCGCCGTGCGCGCCACCGGTGTTGGCGCGG
>NZ_JANLNX010000043.1:0-33161 GCF_025466015.1 Pseudomonas sp. 5P_5.1_Bac1
ATTAGCCATGTTTGTTCTATGAGAGCGGGTTCACCGGGACGCCGGACCTGCTCTGCCACTCTGAAACACAAAGTAAAAAGGCTGCCCGAGGGCAGCCTTTTTGATAGAGCTTCGCGAGAGCCGATCAGTCCCAGCTCAACGCCCCACCTGTTTGGTACTCAATCACGCGAGTCTCAAAGAAGTTCTTCTCCTTCTTCAAGTCCATGATCTCGCTCATCCATGGGAACGGGTTAGTGGTACCTGGGTACTCTTCCTTCAGGCCGATCTGCGACAGGCGACGGTTGGCGATGAATTTGAGGTAGTCCTCCATCATCGCGGCGTTCATGCCCAGTACGCCGCGCGGCATGGTGTCGCGAGCGTATTCGATTTCGAGCTGGGTGCCCTGCAGGATCATCTGCGAGGCTTCTTCCTTCATTTCGGCATCCCACAGGTGCGGGTTTTCGATCTTGATCTGGTTGATCACGTCGATACCGAAGTTCAGGTGCATGGACTCGTCACGCAGGATGTACTGGAACTGCTCGGCCACGCCGGTCATCTTGTTGCGGCGACCCATGGAAAGGATCTGGGTGAAGCCGCAGTAGAAGAAGATGCCTTCCAGAACGCAGTAGTAGGCGATCAGGTTGCGCAGCAGTTCCTTGTCGGTCTCGACGGTGCCGGTATCGAATTCCGGATCGGAGATCGCACGGGTGTAGCGCAGGCCCCAGGCGGCCTTTTTCGCGACCGACGGGATCTCGTGGTACATGTTGAAGATCTCGCCTTCATCCATACCCAGCGATTCGATGCAGTACTGGTAGGCGTGGGTGTGGATCGCTTCCTCGAAGGCCTGGCGCAGGATGTACTGGCGGCACTCGGGGTTGGTGATCAGGCGATACACGGCCAGCGCGAGGTTGTTGGCAACCAGGGAGTCGGCAGTGGAGAAGAAGCCGAGGTTGCGCATGACGATGCGGCGCTCGTCATCGGTCAGGCCCTCCGGGCTCTTCCACAGGGCGATGTCCGCGGTCATGTTGACCTCTTGCGGCATCCAGTGGTTGGCGCAGCCGTCCAGGTACTTCTGCCAGGCCCAGTCGTATTTGAACGGGACCAGTTGGTTGAGGTCGGCGCGGCAGTTGATCATGCGCTTTTCGTCAACGGCGACGCGGGCAGCGGAGCCTTCCAGCTCGGCCAGGCCTTCGGCGATGTCGAGGTCGTCCAGGGCGGCTTTGGCGCGGATTACCGCGTCAGAGTCGGTGCTGGTTACAGCGCGAGCTTCGAGGGCGGCGGCACCGCCGGCGCTGTCGAGTTTGTCGATACCGGTGGCAGCGGCTTGGGCATTACCGCTTTTGGCGGTGGCTTCGCCGTCTTCTTTGTCGAATTCGTCCCAGCTCAGCATGGTGGGTCTCCTGCTTGAGGGCCATGTTCAGTATGGCCAGTGGATCTTGGTTGCGGTGCTTGCGTTCGGGTACTGCAGTGCACGCAAAATCTGAGAGCCGGAGCCTTGGGGCTTCGGTCTTTTTGTTTCTGGCTCAGGGACGGCGTCGGCCTCGATCACGAGTACGCCGTTCATCCTGGCAGCAGTGAGGCTTCCCGAAGGAAGCCTCACGATCACCTTATTGGCAGGCTTCGCAGTCCGGCTCGTCGATCGCGCAGGCTTTAGGCACTGGCGCTGGAGCAGGGGCTGCGGCCGGAGCGGCCTGGGCCTGGACCGGGGCGCTGTTGTCGCCACCGCTGGACACGGCGTTGAGCTTGCCGGTGGTGATGGTCGACTTCTCGGTGCTGGTCGCGGCCAGGGCACGGAGGTAGTAGGTGGTTTTCAGACCACGGAACCAGGCCATGCGGTAGGTCACGTCCAGCTTCTTGCCCGAGGCGCCGGCGATGTACAGGTTCAGCGACTGAGCCTGGTCGATCCACTTCTGGCGACGGCTGGCGGCATCGACGATCCACTTGGTTTCGACTTCGAACGCGGTGGCGTACAGGTCTTTCAGCTCTTGCGGGATACGCTCGATCTGCTGCACGGATCCGTCGTAGTACTTCAGGTCGTTGATCATGACCGAGTCCCACAGGCCGCGGGCCTTGAGGTCGCGAACCAGGTACGGGTTGATCACGGTGAATTCGCCCGACAGGTTCGATTTCACGTACAGGTTCTGGTAGGTCGGCTCGATGGACTGCGACACGCCGGTGATGTTGGCGATGGTCGCGGTTGGCGCGATGGCCATGATGTTCGAGTTACGAATACCTTTTTGTACGCGCTCGCGAACCGGTGCCCAGTCCAGGTGCTCTTCGAGGTTGACGTCGATGTACTTGGCGCCACGGGCCTCGATCAGGATCTGTTGCGAGTCCAGCGGCAGCACGCCTTTGGACCACAGCGAACCCTGGAAGGTCTCGTAGGCACCGCGCTCGTCGGCCAGGTCACAGGAGGCCTGGATGGCGAAGTAGCTGACCGCTTCCATCGAACGGTCGGCGAACTCGACGGCAGCGTCGGAACCGTAGGCGATGTGCTGCAGGTACAGCGCGTCCTGGAAGCCCATGATGCCGAGGCCGACCGGACGGTGCTTGAGGTTCGAGTTGCGAGCCTGCGGCACGGAGTAGTAGTTGATGTCGATCACGTTATCCAGCATGCGCACGGCAGTGTTCACGGTGCGTTGCAGTTTGGTGTGGTCGAGTTTGCCGTCGATGATGTGGTTCGGCAGGTTGATCGAGCCCAGGTTGCAGACGGCGATCTCGTCCTTGTTGGTGTTCAGGGTGATCTCGGTGCACAGGTTCGAGCTGTGGACCACGCCCACGTGCTGCTGCGGGCTGCGCAGGTTGCACGGATCCTTGAAGGTCAGCCATGGGTGGCCGGTCTCGAACAGCATCGAGAGCATCTTGCGCCACAGGTCTTTGGCCTGGATGGTCTTGAACACCTTGATCTTGTTGTACTCGGTCAGGGCTTCGTAGTACTCGTAGCGCTCTTCGAAGGCCTTGCCGGTCAGGTCGTGCAGGTCCGGCACTTCCGATGGCGAGAACAGGGTCCACTTGCCGTCATCGAAGACGCGCTTCATGAACAGGTCAGGGATCCAGTTGGCGGTGTTCATGTCGTGGGTACGACGACGGTCATCACCGGTGTTCTTGCGCAGCTCGATGAATTCTTCGATGTCCAGGTGCCAGGTTTCCAGGTAGGCACAGACAGCGCCTTTGCGCTTGCCGCCCTGGTTGACCGCGACGGCGGTGTCGTTGACCACTTTCAGGAATGGCACGACGCCCTGGGATTTGCCGTTGGTGCCCTTGATGTAGGAGCCCAGCGCGCGCACCGGGGTCCAGTCGTTGCCCAGGCCACCGGCGAATTTAGACAGCATGGCGTTGTCGTGGATCGCGTGGTAGATGCCCGACAGGTCGTCCGGCACGGTGGTCAGGTAGCAGCTCGACAGTTGCGGACGCAGGGTACCGGCGTTGAACAGGGTCGGGGTCGACGCCATGTAGTCGAAGGACGACAGCAGGTTGTAGAACTCGATCGCGCGGGCTTCACGGTCTTTCTCGCCCAGGGCCAGGCCCATGGCGACGCGCATGAAGAACACCTGCGGCAGTTCGAAGCGCACGCCATCCTTGTGGATGAAGTAGCGGTCGTACAGGGTCTGCAGGCCGAGGTAGGTGAATTGCTGGTCACGCTCGTGATTGATCGCCTGACCCATGCGGTCGAGGTCGAAGGTCGCGAGGGCCGGGTCGAGCAGTTCGAACTCGACACCCTTGGCGATGTAGGCCGGCAGTGCCTTGGCGTACAGGTCGGCCATTTCGTGGTGGGTGGCGGCGTCGGCGACTTCGAGGAAGCCCAGGCCTTCGGCACGCAGGGTGTCCATCAGCAGGCGGGCGGTGACGAAGGAGTAGTTCGGCTCACGCTCGACCAGGGTACGGGCGGTCATCACCAGGGCGGTGTTGACGTCCTTGATGGCCACGCCGTCGTACAGGTTCTTCAGGGTTTCGCGCTGGATCAGTTCGCCATCGACTTCAGCCAGGCCTTCGCAGGCCTCGGTGATGATGGTGTTCAGGCGGTTCATGTCCAGCGGCGCCATGCTGCCGTCGGCCAGGGTGATGCGGATGCTCGGGTGCGGCTGCACGACGGCGTCGGTGTTGCTGCGGGTGGCGCGCTCACGGGCACGCTGGTCGCGGTAGATCACGTAGTCGCGGGCGACTTTCTGTTCGCCGGCGCGCATCAGGGCCAGTTCGACCTGATCCTGGATCTCTTCGATATGGATGGTGCCGCCGGAAGGCATGCGGCGCTTGAAGGTCGCGGTGACCTGTTCGGTCAGGCGCGCGACGGTGTCGTGGATACGCGACGACGCGGCGGCGGTGCCGCCTTCAACTGCAAGGAACGCTTTGGTGATGGCTACGGTGATCTTGTCGTCGGTGTAAGGAACGACAGTGCCGTTACGCTTGATCACGCGCAGTTGGCCAGGGGCGGTCGCTGCCAGATCCTGATTCGAATCTGCGGCCTGCGGCGCCTTGGCCTGCGGGTTCTCGCGAGTTGTGTCGGTTTGCATGGGTGTCTCCACGTTCTTTAAGTTTGTTTAGGCGCCCGGTGGGCGCCAACCGTTCCATCCAAAAGCCCGACAGGCACCTGGCACGCGCGTGGCTCAAAGGCTCTCGCGCGCCGCTCTGGGCACATACCCGACTTCGGGACGGATCAGGAAAAAGGGGCATTCGCATGCCGCTCCCTGGCCGAAGTCAAAAGTCTTGGGTCGACAACCCAAAATCTGTTGCTGTTGGGGGTGCGGCACTGGCCTGCACAACCCATACCCGGAACAAGGCCCTCACAGGGCTTGCAACGGTCGCCTCCGCAGGAGCGGTTTGGCTGCTGAAATCACGTTAAGTTCAAGCAAAAAAAACAGCCGCTGAAGGGCTTGAGTTCGATGCTTGTCTTGTGCTTGGGAATTTCGTGAAAACCCAAGATGTAGTGTTTTGCTGCGACTGAGATACAAGATAATGCGGTCTCGGGGGTATTGCAAGGCGACGGCCTGTGGATAACTTGTGGGTAGATTGTGAGTGAAACTGAACAAAACGCTGTAGGCCCCGTCCTGCCGCGATGAGACCGCCTGTCATCCTTTTTTAATGTAAGAAAAGGCGACGAAGGGATTTTTGGGGGCGCGAACCCTATCACAAAAAACAGCGCTGACCGAGGTCGTTGGCAGGCTATTTGCCTCGCCCGTGCGCGCGGTTGGCAGTGGCCGGTGCGCATCGTAGTATCCGGGGCCGATGTTGCCCTTTGGTGATGGCGGCGGCGTCGATCCCATAACAACAAGCAGAGGTGGCCCCGTGGAGCAGCAGAGCAGTCAGGTGTTGATCGTCGAGGATGACCAGCGTCTCGCCGAACTGACCCGCGAATACCTCCAGGCCAATGGCTTCAGCGTCGAGGTCGAGGGCGACGGCGCCAAGGCCGCGGCGCGGATCATCAACGAGCAGCCGGACCTGGTGATCCTCGACCTGATGCTGCCCGGCGAAGACGGCCTGAGCATCTGCCGCAAGGTGCGCCAGCGCTATGCCGGGCCGATCCTGATGCTCACCGCGCGCAGCGACGACCTCGATCAGGTCCAGGGCCTGGACCTGGGCGCCGACGACTATGTGTGCAAGCCGGTGCGTCCGCGCCTGCTGCTGGCGCGGATCAACGCCCTGTTGCGGCGCAGCGAAAGCCCCGTTACCACCACTGAGCGGCGAGCGCTGCAATTCGGCCCGCTGCGGGTCGACAGCACCCTGCGCGAGGCCTGGCTCGGCGAGGCCGGCATCGAACTGACCAGCGCCGAATTCGACCTGCTCTGGCTGCTGGTGAGCAACGCCGGGCGGATTCTCTCGCGGGAAGAAATCTTCACCTCCCTGCGCGGCGTCGGCTACGACGGCCAGGATCGTTCCATCGACGTACGCATCTCGCGCATCCGCCCGCGCATCGGCGACGACCCGATCCACCCGCGGATGATCAAGACCATCCGCGGCAAGGGCTACCTGTTCGTCCGCGAGGCCGCCGAGGCCATGGGCCTGTCCGAATGAACTCGATCTTCCTGCGGATCTACGGCGGCATGCTTGGCGTCCTGGTGCTGGTGGCGGTGCTTGGCGTCCTCAGCCTGCACCTGCTCAACGAAGTGCGCTCCGACCAGTACCGCGAGCGCCTGGCCCACGGCACCTTCACCCTGATGGCTGACAACCTGACACGCATGAACAGCGTCGAGCGCACGCGCGCCGTGGCCCTGTGGGAGCGCCTGTTGGGTATTCCCCTGGCGTTGCAGAACAGCAACGAGGTCGGAATCGACGGCAGCCAGCGCACCCGCCTGCAACGCGGCCAGGTGCTGGTGGAGCACACCGGTCCCCATGCGGCGCGGGTCATCAGCCAGCTCAAGGGGCAGGACCTGCTGCTGACCGGCGATGTGCAGCAGATCAGCGAGCAACTGGCCCGCGCCACCATCTACCTGTTGGTGGACGAGTTGATTCGCTATCCGGTGGCGGAACAGGCCCGGCGCCTGGCGGAACTCAAGCAGAGCAAGGGTTTTGGCTTCGACCTGCGCTTGCTGGCGCAGACCGATGCGGACATGGACGAAGACCAGCGCCGCCGGGTCGAAGAAGGCGACACGGTGATGGCCTTGGGCAAGGAAGGCAACTCGATCCGCGTGTTCGCCGGTATCGCCGGAACGCCCTGGGTGCTGGAAATCGGCCCGCTGTACCAGATGAATCCGTACCCGACGCAACTGCTGGTGCTCATCGCGGCCCTTGGCCTGAGCCTGATCGGGCTGGTGGTCTACCTGCTGGTGCGGCAACTGGAGCGGCGCCTGTCCAAGGTCGAAACGGCCGCGACGCAGATCACCCAGGGCAGCCTGGAAACCCGGGTGGTGGTGCAGGGCGCCGATTCGGTGGGGCGGCTGGCCGAAGCCTTCAATGGTATGGCCGAGCACTTGCAGCGTTCATTGACCATCCAGCGCGAGCTGGTGCGGGCGGTGTCCCATGAGTTGCGCACGCCCGTTGCGCGGCTGCGCTTCGGCCTCGAAATGATCGCCAGCGCCAGCAACGACCAGGCCCGCGAGAAGTACCTGGCGGGCATGGACAACGACATTCAGGACCTCGACAAGCTGGTCGACGAGATGCTGATGTATGCCCGCCTCGAACAGGGCGCGCCGGCCCTGCATTTCCAGCGGGTTGACCTGGATGCTTTGCTCGATCAGGTAATCGCCGAACTGGCGCCGCTGCGCCGCGAGGTGCGGGTGGTGCGCGGGACGTGCCAGGGCGGCGAGGATGCCCAGGGGGCGTGGGTCGAGGCCGAGCCACGCTACCTGCACCGCGCCCTGCAGAATCTGGTGAGTAATGCCATGCGCCATGCCGAATCCGAGGTCAGCCTCAGTTATCAGTTGGGGCTGCAACGGTGCCGCATCGATGTCGAGGACGACGGTCCCGGCGTCCCGGAAACCGCCTGGGACCGGATTTTCACCCCCTTTACCCGCCTTGATGACAGCCGCACCCGGTCTTCCGGTGGTCATGGGCTGGGGTTGTCCATCGTCCGGCGCATCATCCACTGGCATAACGGTCGCGCGCTGATCGGCAAGAGCGTGCACCTGGGTGGCGCCTGTTTCAGCCTGAGCTGGCCACGCGAGCAGACGCCGGGTGCGCAATGAGTGAGGCGGTTGCGCTGGATGAACTGCTGGAACCGCAGCGTTTTCATGCACTGCTGCTGGCGCTTTATGGCCCGGAGTTGATGCCGGCGCAGTTACCGGTGCTGGTGTCGCAGTGGTCCAAGTACTACTTCATGGTGCTCTGGCGCGAAGCGCTGGCCGGACGAGCGCCACGGCTTTCCGGCGGGTTGCGGATAGCACTGGACGAGCGCGGCTTGCCCGTCGGCTTTCGCTCCGATGATGGACAGGACCGACTGGCGCAAGCCATCGACGGCCATCTGCCGCCACTGATCGAGCGTCTGGCGCGGCTTGGCGGCGTGGCGAGCGCGGTGCTCTGGGGCAATGCCGGGGAGTGCCTGGAACAGCAGGCCGGTGAGGGGGCCAAGGTGTGGCTGGAGGCGCCGGACAGCCCGTTGTTCGCCGCTGTTTCCTACGACGAGCAGGGCCGTCGCCGACGGCGCACCTGCTGCCTGAGCTACAAGGTGGAGTGGGTAGGGCACTGCGAGCATTGCCCGCTGATTTCCTGAATCAGACCGCGACCAGACTCAACAACTGGTCGCCCATCACGCAAAACTGTCCTTCCAGCTCGCGACCGTGGTGCCACTCCGGCGACAGGTCGGTGAGCAGGCGCAGGCGCGCGTGGCCGGCGTCGTTCCACTCCAGCACTTCGGCGTGTTCGAAATAGAAGCGCTTGAGCACCAGCGGATAGAGCGCCTTGAACAGGCTTTCCTTGAGCGAGAAGGTCAAGGTGACGGTAAGCCCGACCCGCGCCGGGTCCAGGCGGAGCAGCTCGGCCTCGGTGAGGATTTCCTTGGCCAGGCGCTCGGCGCGTTCGTCATCCAGCAGGCTTTCCTGATCCAGCCCCAGCCCCGCGCAATCACTGCTGCGTGCCACCACTGCGGCGGCCCAGCCCTTGCCGTGGGTGATCGAGCCGCTGATGCCGGCTGGCCAGATCGGTGCGCGGTCATCGCCGGTGGCGGGCACGTAGTCGCGGCCATCGAGGCGTTGCAGCGCGGCGCGGGCGCAAACCCGGCCGGCGAGGTATTCGGCCTGGCGCTTGGCGACTGAACGTTGCAGGGCCGGCGTCTGCTCGATGGCGGCGCGCTGGAAATCGTCGCTGGCGAGGCGCGCCGGGTCGAAGGCGCAACTGACCAACTGCACGCCGGGGACCGGGCGGGGCAAGGGCCAGTGGTACTGGAGCGGAGAGCAGCAGGAGGGGAGTCGGTTCATGGCGGCTATTGTGCCGTGGGCGCTGGCGGGGGGCCAGAGGGGAGGGCGTTGGGCTGAATCGCGAGCAAGCTCGCTCCTACGGGGACAGCGATTCTGTAGGAGCGAGCTTGTCGGGGCGCCGAACCGTCGCGAAGCGGTGAAGCATCAGAAGATCTTTTTGAAGAACGCCTGCAGGTCCGCCCAGGAACTCTCGTCCGCCGCCTTGTTGTAGCCGATGTCAGGCCCACCATGCTCGCCATGGCTGAGGCGGTTGGCGTCCGGGTTGGTGAAGCCGTGCTTGGCGCCCTCGAGGGTGACGAATTCGAACGAGGCATTCGCCGCATTCATCTCGTCCTTGAACGCCTGCACCTGCTGCGGGGTGACCATGCTGTCAGCGCCGCCGTGTTCCACCAGAATCTTGGTCTTCACGCTGCCGGGCGTGGCCGGCGTGTCGGTCACCAGTGCGCCGTGGAAGCTGGCCACACCGGCCAGCGACTCGCCGCGGCGGGCGGCGTCGAGCACCACCTTGCCGCCGAAGCAGTAGCCAATGGCGGCGATGCGTTCCGGGTCGGTCTGCGGCTGGATTTTCAGCAGCTTGACCCCGGCATCGAAGCGCTTGGCCGAGGTGGCCGGGTCTTTCAGGGCGGCCTGCATGAACGCCATGGCGTCGGCCGGGTGCTCGGTGTTCTTGCCGTCGCCGTACATGTCGATGGCCAGGGCGCTGTAGCCCAGCGCCGCGAGGTCGCGAGCGCGGCGCTTGGCGTAGTCGTTCAGGCCCCACCATTCATGCACTACGACCACGCCCGGCACTGGGCCTTTCACGGCATCGTCGTAGGCGTAGTAGCCGACCAGGCGCTTGCCGTCGGCATCCTGATAGGGAATCTCGCGGGTTTGCACGGCGGCCTGGGCCAGGCCGGCAGCGCCGAGCAGCACGGCCGCAAACAGTAATCGCATGATCGGTACTCCTGGATTCAATGCATGGGTTTCAAAAGATGGGCTCGAACATCAAAGACGTTCAGCCAGCGTTCAGGCCGGGTTCAGCGGCGGTTCAGGGCCAGGTCCTTACTCTAGACCTCAATTTCCAAAACCCGCAGCACTGTGGAGAACATCCCCATGAAAAACCTCAACACCCTGCTGGCCGCCCTGACGTTCCTTGGCACAAGCATGGCCGTCCAGGCCGCCGACGACACCTTCGCCAGCGTCACCTACGGTCAGACCAGCGACAAGGTCAAGAAATCCGGGCTGCTCACCGAGAACGTCGGCCACCTCAACAGCGACGGGATCATCGGCAAGGACGACACCTGGGGCATTCGCCTCGGCAAGATCAATGAGCAAGGCCGCTACTACGCCACCTACGACAATGTCTCGGGCACCCATAACGGCCTCAAACTGCGTCAGGAAAATCTGCTCGGCAGTTACGATCTGTTCTATCCGGTGGGCGGCAGCACCAAGCTGTTTGGTGGCGCAACTGCTGGCCTGACCAAGCTCACACAGGACTCTCCGGGTGCCAGCCGCGACAGCGACATCGGTTACGCGGTCGGCCTGCAAGCGGGCGTGTTGCAGCAAGTCAGCGACAACACCTCCGTAGAGCTGGGCTACCGTTACCTGCGCAGCAACGCGACCACCGAGCTGGCCGAAAGCGGCGGCAACAAACTGGGGGCGTTGCGCCTGGACAGCAGCGCGCAGACCTACCTGTCGGCCAACTACCGGTTCTGACTGCGTGCCCAGGCTTGATGAACCGGCCCCTGGACAGGGCCGGTTCGCTGTTATTCTGCGCGCCGCGCACTACAAAGGGAGAAGGTGATGAAACTGTTGGTGGTCGAGGATGAAGCGCTGTTGCGCCACCACCTCTACAGCCGCTTGAGCGAAAGCGGGCACGTGGTCGAAGCGGTGGGCGATGGCGAGGAGGCGCTCTACCAGGCCGAGCAGTTCAACCACGACCTCGCGGTGATCGACCTCGGTCTGCCCGGCATGAGTGGGCTGGACCTGATCGGCCGCCTGCGGGGCCAGGGCAAGACCTTCCCGATCCTGATTCTCACCGCCCGTGGCAACTGGCAGGACAAGGTCGAGGGTCTGGCCGCCGGCGCCGACGATTATGTGGTCAAGCCGTTCCAGTTCGAGGAACTGGAGGCGCGCCTGAACGCCTTGCTGCGCCGCTCCAGCGGTTTCACCCAGGCCACCATCACCGCCGGACCACTGCGCCTGGACCTGAACCGCAAACAGGCACTGCTGGACGAGCAGCCGCTGGCGCTGACCGCCTACGAATACCGCATCCTCGAATACCTGATGCGCCATCACCAGCAAGTGGTCGCCAAGGAACGCCTGATGGAGCAACTCTATCCGGATGACGGGGAGCGTGACCCCAACGTCATCGAAGTGCTGGTCGGCCGTCTGCGGCGCAAGCTGGAAGGCAGCCAGGGCTTCAAACCGATCGACACCGTGCGTGGCCTCGGCTACCTGTTCACCGAGCGCTGCCGATGATCCGTTCGCTGCGCGTGCGCCTGATGCTGGCGGCCGCCGTGCTGGCGCTGCTGTTCATGCTGGCGCTGCTGCCGGCGTTGCAGAAGGCCTTCAGCCTGGCCCTGCAGGAGTCCATCGAGCAGCGCCTGGCATCGGACGTGACCACGCTGATTTCCGCCGCGCGGATCGAAAACAACGAATTGATGATGCCGGTGCTGCTGCCGGACGAGCGCTTCAACCTGCCCGACAGCCGCCTGCTGGGCTACATCTACGACCGCCAGGGCAATCTGGTCTGGCGCTCGCGGGCCACCGCCAACGAAAACATCAACTATCAGCCACGCTACGACGGTCGCGGCAACGAGTTCGCGCGCATCCGCCAGGACGACGGCGAGGAATTCTTCGTTTACGACGTCGAGGTCAAGCTGCTCGGCGGCAAGAACGCCGCCTTCAGCATCGTGGCCCTGCAACCGGTGCGCGAGTACCAGCAGACCATCAGCGGCCTGCGGGAAAAACTCTACCTGGGCTTCGGCGCCGCGCTGCTGGTGTTGTTGTTGCTGCTCTGGGCCGGGCTGACCTGGGGCCTGCGCTCGTTGCGGCAGATGAGCGTGGAACTGGATGAAGTGGAATCCGGCGCCCGTGAAGGCCTGAGCGGCGAACACCCCCGCGAACTGCTGCGCCTGACTCGCTCGCTGAACCGCCTGCTGCACAGCGAACGCGAGCAGCGCGGGCGCTACCGCGATTCCCTTGGCGACCTGGCCCACAGCCTGAAAACGCCACTGGCGGTGCTGCAGGGCGTCAGCGAAAGCATGGCCCAGCGCCCCGAAGAGCGAGAACAGGCGCGGGTGCTGCAAAGTCAGATCGAGCGCATGAGCCAGCAGATCGACTACCAGTTGCAGCGCGCCAGCCTGCGCAAGAGCGGCCTGGTCCGCCATCAGGTGCAATTGCGGCCATTGGTGGAAAGCCTGTGCGGCACCCTGGCCAAGGTCTATCGCGACAAGGCGGTGCAGGTCGATTTCGCCATGGCCGATGATGCGCGGGTGCCGATGGAGCAGGGCGCCTTGCTGGAGCTGCTCGGCAATCTGCTGGAAAACGCCTGGCGCCTGTGCCTGGAACGGGTGAGGGTCAGCCTGGTTCAGGACGGCGCCGAACTGGAACTGTGTGTCGAAGACGATGGCCCCGGGGTGCCGGCCGACCAACGCGAGCGGATTCTGCAGCGCGGCGAGCGGCTGGACCGGCAGAACCCGGGGCAGGGCATCGGCCTTGCGGTGGTCAAGGACATCATCGACAGCTATGACGCCCGTCTGACGCTCACCGACTCGCCTCTGGGCGGCGCGGCGTTCCGCATTGGTTTTCTGGTGGACTGACGCTCAACGTCTCGCGCTGGCGAGTTTCCGCCCGCGAGCCATTTCCTCACTCGTTGTAGGCGGATTACCGCCAAGCTGAACGGGATAAAACCCGCCACGGGCGGAAATCCGCCAAGTGCGCCGGGTGCGAATGCCACCAGAACGTGCAGCGAAGCCCCCGGAAACACGGGGTTGCACCGCAACAGCGCAAATTGGCATCACGCTTGCTATGAACCTCGCAGAGTTCTGCCACGCAGCTCGACACAACAAATCCCTCCAGTGCAGGAGGGTTCGCGAGTCAGGTGCCTCGCGTCCTGGGAAGGACGGGCCGGCACCCTTGAGGAAATAGCCATGACGACAACCCGTCAGCCACTTTACAAATCGCTGTATATCCAGGTGTTGGTAGCGATCACCATCGGTATCCTGCTGGGCCACTACTATCCTGAAACCGGTGTGGCCCTCAAGCCGCTGGGTGACGGCTTCGTCAAACTGATCAAGATGGTCATCGCGCCCATCATCTTCTGCACCGTGGTCAGCGGCATCGCCGGCATGCAGAGCATGAAATCGGTGGGCAAGACTGGCGGCTACGCGCTCCTGTACTTCGAAATCGTCTCCACCATCGCCCTGATCATCGGCCTGGTCGTGGTCAACGTGGTCCAGCCTGGCGCCGGCATGCACATCGACGTGTCGACCCTCAACGCCAGCAGCGTGGCAGCCTACGCCGCCGCCGGCGCGCAGCAGACCACCATCGGCTTCCTGCTCAACATCATTCCTAACACCGTGGTCGGCGCCTTCGCCAACGGCGACATCCTGCAAGTGCTGATGTTCTCGGTGATCTTCGGTTTCGCCCTGCATCGCCTGGGTGCCTACGGTCGTCCGCTGCTGGACATGATCGACCGCTTCGCCCATGTCATGTTCAACATCATCAACATGATCATGAAGCTGGCACCGGTCGGCGCCTTCGGTGCCATGGCCTTCACCATCGGCCAGTACGGCGTGGGTTCCCTGGTGCAACTGGGCTACCTGATGGCCTGCTTCTACATCACCTGCCTGCTGTTCATCCTGGTGATCCTTGGCGGTATCGCTCGCGCCCACGGCTTCAGCGTCCTGAAACTGATCCGCTACATCCGTGAAGAGCTGATGATCGTGCTCGGCACCTCCTCCTCGGAGTCCGCGCTGCCACGCATGCTGACCAAGATGGAGCGCCTGGGCGCGAAGAAATCCGTGGTTGGCCTGGTGATCCCGACTGGCTACTCGTTCAACCTCGACGGCACCTCGATCTACCTGACCATGGCCGCGGTGTTCATCGCCCAGGCCACCGACACCACCATGGACATTACCCACCAGATCACCCTGCTGCTGGTGCTGCTGGTTGCGTCCAAAGGTGCTGCCGGCGTCACCGGTAGTGGCTTCATCGTCCTGGCGGCGACCCTGTCGGCTGTCGGTCACCTGCCGGTTGCCGGCCTGGCGCTGATCCTCGGTATCGACCGCTTCATGTCCGAAGCCCGTGCCCTGACCAACCTGATCGGCAACGCCGTTGCCACCGTGGTCGTGGCCAAGTGGGTCAAGGAGCTGGACGAAGACAAGCTGCACAAAGAGCTGGATTCCGGTGGCTCGCCGCTGACTGAAACCCGTCCGGTCGATGACCTGGGCGTGGCTGAAGGCCCGGCTGTTCGCTAAGCGAATCGCGCACTGCAAAAAGCCCATCTTCGGATGGGCTTTTTTGTGGCCGGTGTGTCGAGGTCGGGCGACGCGGGTGAGGCTTACTCCACCCGCGTTTCTCCGCTAAACACCAAGGTCTGTCGGCAGCGCCGACACAGATACCGCCGTCCCTGCCTGACCAGCCCGTGTCGCTGCGCTGAAAACGGGAAATCACTCCCGGCGCAAGGGCAACGGTAGATATACCGAGTCACGGTGCGGCGCTTGACGTCGTAGTTGTGGCAGCGATTGGGCGGCAGTTCATAGACCCCGCGCATGATCAGTTGCCATTCCTCGCCATGCGGCTGGATACGGTCGCCGAACAACTGGTGCGCCACCAGGTGGGCGACCTCGTGGGCGACGGTCTGGCGCAGGAAATCCTCGCTGTTCTCCCTGTACAACTGGAGATTGAAGCGCAGCAGGTTCTCGTGCAGATGGGCGACACCGGCTTTCTGTCCGCGCAGCTTGAAGCTGACGGCGGGGCGGTGGAAGGGGCGTTTGAAAAAGGCTTCGGCTTGCTTGTAGCAGTCTTCGACGCGGGTTTTGAGCAGCTCTGGCATGTGGTCGGGTACTCCTGAGCGGCCGATTATGCCGCAACCATGAGCGCGCTGCCGAGACCGCCGGTCCGCAGACGAAGTCAGGCCGCCTTGCGGCGGCCTGACGGTGTTGCCCCTAAGTTGCTGGCATTTTTGCTAATTGGTGTAGACGGGCCCCACGCCCAGTCCCCAGGTGATGACGGTGAACGCCATGATGGCAACCAGTACCACCAGCCCGACGGCCAGCACCGAACTCGAGAACAGGAACCCTTCGTCCGAAGGGATGTTCATGAAGGTCGGCAGCCCGACGTAGAGCAGGTAGACCGTGTAACAGATGGCCGCCGTGCCGACGATCATCCCCAGCCACAGGTGTGGGTAAAGCGCCGCCAGGCCGCCGATGAACAGCGGGGTGGCGGTGTAGGTGGCGAACGCGATGCATTGCGCCAGGCTCGGGTTGGCGTCGTAGGTACGCGCCATCCAGTGGATGAAGGCGCCCATGACCGCAACGCCGGCGATCATGGCCAGGTAGGACATGACGGTCATCCATATTGCGCTTTCCATGGTCAGCATGACCGGGGCGCGCTCGCCGATGACCCAGCCCACCTGGGTGGTGCCGATAAACGCCGATACCGCGGGAATTGCCGCCAGTATCAGGGTGTGGGTGAGGTACATGTGGCTGATGGATTCTTCTTCGCCACGGATTTCCCGCCATTCCTGGTCGGGGTGTGTGAACAGCCCTACAACGTGATGGATCATGCCAATCACTCCTACGTCGTTTCCAGTCGCCCCCCAAACGGAGCGCTTGCTAGGTTTCGTACGAACATTGCCTGATCGCCACTCGGCGACTTCTCGTACAAAACCCGGGGCCCACAAGGCAGGGCCGGGCAGGACAGGCCGCTATTGGTGCGGTCTTATGTCGCAGTATAGAAAGGCGTTCGCCGCACAAACCCGCTTTTTTAGAGCAAATCGCGCTGTCAGCGTCGGGCTTGATTCCCTCGCAGTCTTTATCGGAGGGGTCTGTGTCCCGCAGCGGTTTATGCGTAAAATACGCGCCTTTTGTCACACCTCGCGGATTCAAGCGCTATGGGCACCCTTTCGGTCAACCAGAACAAACTGCAAAAACGCCTGCGGCGCCTCGCCGGCGAAGCCATCGCCGACTACAACATGATCGAAGATGGCGACAAGGTCATGGTCTGCCTGTCTGGCGGCAAGGACAGCTACACCATGCTCGACGTTCTGCTGCACCTGCAGAAAGTGGCGCCGATCAAGTTCGAGATCGTCGCGGTGAACATGGACCAGAAGCAGCCCGGCTTCCCCGAGGATGTACTGCCGGCTTACCTGACGACCCTCGGCGTCGAGTACCACATCGTCGAGAAAGACACCTACTCGGTGGTCAAGGAACTGATCCCGGAAGGCAAGACCACCTGCTCGCTGTGCTCGCGCCTGCGCCGCGGCACGCTGTACACCTTCGCCGACGAGATCGGCGCGACCAAGATGGCCCTCGGTCACCACCGCGACGACATCGTCGAGACCTTCTTCCTCAACATGTTCTTCAACGGCACCATGAAAGCCATGCCGCCGAAGCTGCGTGCCGACGATGGCCGCAACGTGGTGATCCGCCCGCTGGCCTACTGCTCCGAGAAGGACATCCAGGCCTACTCGGACATGAAGGAATTCCCGATCATCCCGTGCAACCTCTGCGGCTCCCAGGAAAACCTGCAGCGCCAGGTGGTCAAGGACATGCTGGTGGAGTGGGAACGCAAAACCCCGGGCCGTACCGACAGCATCTTCCGCAGCCTGCAGAACGTGGTGCCATCGCAGCTCGCCGACCGCAACCTGTTCGACTTCACCAGCCTCTCCATCGATGAAACGGCCACCCCGCGTTTCGTCAATGTGCTGAACATCTGACCCATGCGCGATTACCAGTGGCTGTATGAGTACTGCCTGAACCGCTTCGGTTCCGCCGCCGCGCTGGAGGCGTACCTGCCCCAGCCGAAAACCCCGGCGCAGTTGCGCGCTATCGGTGATGACCGTTATCTCTCGACCCTGGCCCTGCGGGTCTTCCGCGCCGGGCTCAAGCACAGCCTGGTGGACGCCAAGTGGCCGGCGTTCGAAGAGGTGTTCTTCGGCTTCGACCCGGAGAAAGTCGTGCTGATGGGCGCCGAGCACCTGGAGCGGCTGATGCAGGACACCCGGGTGATCCGTCACCTGGGCAAGCTCAAGAGTGTGCCGCGCAATGCGCAGATGGTGCTCGATGTGCAGAAGGAAAAAGGCAGCTTCGGCGCGTTGATCGCCGACTGGCCGGTAACCGACATCACCGGGCTGTGGAAGTACCTGACCAAGCATGGCAACCAGTTGGGCGGGTTATCGGCGCCACGCTTTTTGCGCATGGTCGGCAAGGACACTTTCATCCCCACCGATGACATGGCCGCCGCGCTGATCGCTCAGGAAGTGATCGACAAAAAGCCCACCAGCCAGCGTGACCTGGCCCTGGTGCAGGCGGCGTTCAACCAGTGGCATGCCGAGAGCGGGCGACCGCTGTGTCAGTTGTCGGTGATGCTGGCGCATACGGTCAATCACTGATTTCCAGGCAACCACAGTGATTCGGCGCGGAACCTGTAGGAGCGGCTAACGGCCGCTCCTACAGGTTTCTGCGTCAACCCGCGAGCCTTTCAAATCAAACAGCGCCTTCCCCCGCCAACCGCCGGTCGTACTGAAAGCGCCAGCGGATATACAGCAGCGCACAGACGAACAGCTTCAGGCTGATCACCACTTCCAGCCAGCCAAACAGCGCCCGCGACGGGTCGAATGCCGCTTCCACGCCAGTGATGAAATACAGGTTCAGCACGAAGCACATCCAGGCATGGGCCCGTGCGCTGCCGCCCAGCATGCCCGGCGCTACCAGCGCCAGCGGTAGCAACTGAATGCCGAGAACCACCCAGGGCCGCGCACCGTGCAGGTCGGTGAAGAACAGGGTGTTGACGATCAGCAAGGCGATCAGCGCGAAGAATGCGGCCAGGCTCAGCGCCCGGGTCAGGCGTACGCGCGGTTCCAGCCATTCCAGCGCAGGAAGGATCTTCGGCTTCTTAGCCACGGCCGTTCTCCAGACGCTTCGCGGTGTTCGCCAGGCGCTGGCCAAGGGCGCGGCACAGGGCGATTTCGTCGGCATCCAGGTCGCGTTTGCCATCGGCGCCGGCATGGTGGCTGGCGCCATACGGCGTGCCGCCGCCACGGGTTTCGATCAGCGCCGATTCGCTGTAGGGCAGGCCCATGATCAGCATGCCGTGGTGCATCAACGGCAGCAGCATCGACAGCAGGGTCGATTCCTGGCCGCCGTGCAGGCTGGCGGTGGAGGTGAACACCGCCGCTGGCTTGCCGACCAGGCCGCCACTCAGCCACAGGCTGCTGGTGCCATCGATGAAGTACTTGAGCGGCGCGGCCATGTTGCCGAAGCGGGTTGGGCTGCCCATGGCCAGGCCCGCGCAGTGGCGCAGGTCGTCGAGGGTGGCGTACAGGGCGCCGGTCTCGGGGATCGACGGCGACACGGCTTCACACTCGGTAGAAATCGCCGGTACGGTGCGCAGGCGTGCTTCCAGGCCGGCCAGTTCGACGCCGCGGGCGATTTGCCGGGCCATCTCGCTGGTGGAGCCATGGCGGCTGTAATACAGAATCAGGATGTAGGGCTGGCTCACGGCAGGATCTCCAGCACCTTCTCGGGCGGACGGCCGATCACGGCCTTGTCGCCGGCGACCAGGATCGGCCGTTCGATCAGTTTCGGGTGCTCGGCCATGGCGGCGATCAATTGCTCGTCGTTCAATGCCGGGTTGGCCAGGTCGAGGCTTTTGTATTCGTCTTCGCCAGTGCGCAGCAATTGCCGGGCGCCGATGCCCAGTTTGCCCAGCAGCGCCTTGAGGGTGGCGGCATCGGGCGGGGTTTCCAGGTAGCGCACCACGGTCGGGGCCAGCCCGCGCTCTTCGAGCAGTTCCAGCGCACCACGGGATTTGGAGCAGCGGGGGTTGTGGTAAAGCGTCAGGTCAGTCATGTCAGGGTCGCATCTGGCTGTGAGTGGCGGGTATTCTAACCGCAGCGTATTGGCATTTTGCTTGAATCTTGAAGAAGGATTGACCCATGACAAGGCGTTTGGCAGCAGCCCTGGCCATCACCGCGAGCCTGCTGCTCGGTGGCTGCGGTGCGGACTACGGCCTCGACCAGAACGGCAACACGGTGAAAGCCGAACAACTCGACGGACGCTGGGTAGTGCTCAACTACTGGGCGGAATGGTGCAGCCCGTGCCGCGTCGAGATTCCCGAACTGAACCACTTCGCCAAAGAATGGCAGCCCCAGGGCGTGACGGTGGTCGGGGTGAATTTCGACGGTTTGCAGGGCGAGGAACTGAAGAAGGCCAGTGAAGCCATGGGCATCGGTTTTACCGTGCTGGCCGACGATCCCGCCGAACGCTATGACCTGCCACGCAGCGAAGCGCTGCCGGTGACCTACATCATCGACGACAAGGGCAAGGTGCGCGAGCAGTTGATGGGCGAGCAGACCGAGGCGGGGTTGGTGGAGAAGATCAAGGCGCTCAAGGGCGCCTGATAAGGCCATTCGGCAGGAGCGAGTTTGTTCGCGAGGATTCTTCGCGAGCAAGCTCGCTCCTACTGTATCGGGGCGAGCCTGGGCTCAGCCTTCCTCAGGCCAGAAGCGCAGCGGCTTGCCTTCGGCAGGCCAGAACCTGACCTGCTCGATCGGCGAGATGTCCCAGCGCTGGACCGTGGTCAGCGCCTGCAGGAAGCGTTTTTCCTGCTCCATCAATGCCGGGGCACACAGTTTGCGGGTGCTGCCCACGGCGCCGAAGCTCAGCGTGCTGCCTTGCAGGGTGTACGGCGCGAACCAGTGGTTGCAGCCGGCATTGCCGTACGCCCGGCCATCGGCGGCGAGGGTCAGGGTCAGGTGGCTGTAGTCCATCAGCGGTCGTTCACCGATCCACTCCAGCACGTAGCTGCGTTCCTGCTCCAGTTTCATCGGCTCGGCAGCGCAACCCGCGAGGGCCGCGGCGACCAGTCCGCTCAACAGAATCCTGTTCATTACCGCGCCTGCTCCCGGCATTTCGGGCACTGGTGCTTGTCGCCCTTGGTGCTCCAGCCCAGCTCGGCAACGCGCGCCACGGCGGCCGGTTGCTGGGCTTTCTTGCCCAGTTTGGCGTCGACGGCGAACTCGAAGTCGAGGGTCGCTTCGCAGCTGTCGCAGTTGACCTGCCACTGATGTATCGCCAGCTCGCCGAACACCGGACCCGTGGCCACCGCGACCCACTGGCCGCTCGGGTTGATCAGGTGGCGGACGCTGTCGACGGTCAGGCGCATCGACAGGGTCTTGCTGCCTTTGAGGGTGACCAGCAGGACGTCGCCTTTCTGGATCGAGCCGCCGTTGCCGGTGACCTGGTAACGGCCCGGCACCAGCGCGCGGCATTCGATCAAGGTGTGTTGCGGGTTGAAGAGGGTGTAGCGGAAATCGTGTTCGACCATGGGGCCTCCAAATTTGCCGCGTATCCTACCTCATCCCTCCACCAGATTCTGCGGCTGGCCGACCATCCACCGGGCAATGTTGTCCAGGGTGGTGCCGGCAATGGCGGCCAGCGCCTCGCGGGTGAGGAACGCCTGGTGCGCGGTGATGATCACGTTGGGGAAGGTCAGCAGCCGCGCCAGCACGTCATCCTGCAGCGGCAGGTCGGAGCGGTCCTCGAAGAAAATCTGCGCTTCTTCTTCATAGACATCCAGGCCCAGGTAGCCGAGTTGGCCGCTTTTCAGCGCTTCGATCAGCGCCGGCGTGTCCACCAGCGCGCCGCGGCCGGTGTTGATCAGCATCGCGCCCGGTTGCAGGTCTGCCAGGCTGCGCGGGTTGATCAGGTGTTTGGTCTGCGGTGTCAGCGGACAATGCAGGCTGATGATGCGCGACTCGCGCAGCAACTCGTCGAGCGGCAGGTAGCGGGCGCCGAGGGCTTGCAGCTCAGGGTTGGGGTAGGGGTCGTAGGCCAGCAACTGGCAGCCGAAGCCGGCCATGATGCGGGCGAAGGCCAGGCCGATCTGGCCGGTGCCGACCACGCCGACGGTCTTGCCGTGCAGGTCGAAGCCGGTCAGGCCGTGCAGGCTGAAATCGCCTTCGCGGGTGCGGTTGTAGGCGCGGTGCAGGCGCCGGTTCAGCGCCAGGATCAGGGCGACCGCATGTTCGGCCACGGCGTGGGGTGAATAGGCCGGCACCCGCACCACGGTCAGGCCCAGGCGCCGGGCGGCGGGCAGGTCGACATGGTTGTAGCCCGCCGAACGCAGTGCGATCAGTCGCGTGCCGCCTGCTGCCAGGCGCTCCAGCACCGGCGCGGACAGGTCGTCGTTGATGAAGGCGCAGACCACCTCATGGCCGGCGGCCAGGGCGGAAGTGTCCTCGGTCAGGCGGCCGGGCTGGAAGTGCAGTTCCAGGTCCGGCACTGCCGTGGCGGCGTTGAAACTGTCCTGGTCATAGGCCTGACTGCTGAAAAACAAGGCACGCATGGTCATGCTCCCGATCGATCGAATGGCGCCAGTGTAGCCAAGCCGGCAAAAACAGCCTTGCCCCAGGTCAGGCGCTCTGGCGCGCGGCCCAGGTCAGGCGGTCGATGGCCCGTTCCAGTTCGTCCAGCGACTGCGGCGCCTCCGGATCGTCCTGCTTGAGCAGGGTTTCGCTGCGCTGGCAGGCGGCGCGCAACTGCGGTACGCCACAGTAGCGGGTCGCACCATTGAGACGGTGGACCCGCTCGATGGTCGCGGCGCGGTCATCGGCATCGCGGGCGGCACGGATCGCCAGGCGATCGGACTCCAGCGACGCCAGCAACATCGCCAGCATGTCGGCGGCCAGGTCCGGTTTGCCGGCGGCCAGGCGCAAGCCTTCATCCGGGTCCAGCACCCTCAGTTCGCTGCCGCCGTGGTACGGCTCGGCCTGGCGTTCGGTGCGGTTGAGGCTGACCGGCAAACCGGTCCATTTCTGCACCACCTGGGCCAGTTGTCGGTCGCTGATCGGTTTGGTCAGGTAGTCGTCCATGCCGCTGTGCAGCAGGGCGCGTTTTTCGTTGGCCATGGCGTGGGCGGTGAGCGCCACGATGGGCAGCGCCTGGCCGCCCTGGCCGGCTTCCCAGCGGCGGATCTGTTCGGTGCACTCGCGACCGTCCATGCCCGGCATCTGCACGTCCATCAGCACCAGGTCGAAGTTGTCCTGCTGCACCGCCTTGATCGCCGAGGCGCCGCAGTCCACGGCGAGCACCTCGGCGCCGAGGTCTTCCAGCAGGGTCTGCACCAGCAGCAGGTTGGCCGGGTTGTCATCGACGCAGAGCACTTTGGGCAGGCGCTGGCCCGGTGGGGGCTTTATCTCGCTGTTGCTGCGCCGTGGCTGGATGAGTTCCAGCAGCGCCCGGCGCAGTTTGCGCGTGCAGGCCGGCTTGGCGTAGAGCTGGCCGTGGGCGTTGGGCAGGAAGGGGTGATACAGCGCTTGTTCGGTGGTCGGGCACAGCACCAGGGCCTGGCAGGCGAAATGCTCAAGACGCTGGATCAACTGGCCCAGCCGCTCCGGCGGCAGGTCATGCAGGTTGACCCCGAGCACCGCCAACTCAAAGCGCTGGCCGGCGAGCCGCGCCGCCTCGACGCCGCTGAGCAGGTGTTCGGGTGAACTGAAGGTGGTGACGTTCAGCCCGCAGTCTTCCAGTTGATGTTCAAGGGCTTGAAGTGCCAGTTCGTGGTTGTCGACGATGGCGGTGCGCCGGCCTTGAAGAATCGGCAGCGGCTGGTCTTCGATCGTGTCGCGGGCCTTGGGCAGGTTCAGGCTGACCCAGAACTGCGAGCCTTCGCCCGGCGTGCTGTCGACGCCGATCTCGCCGCCCATCTGCTCGATCAGGCGCTTGGAAATCACCAGCCCCAGGCCGGTGCCGCCGGGTTGCCGCGACAGCGAGTTGTCGGCCTGGCTGAAGGCCTGGAACAGCGCCCGCACATCCTGCGCGGACAGGCCGATGCCGGTGTCCTGAATACTGATGCGCAACTGCACGCTGTCGTCGTTTTCGTCTTCGAGCATGGCGCGGGCGACGATGGTGCCCTCGCGGGTGAATTTGATGGCGTTGCTGACCAGGTTGGTAAGGATCTGCTTGAGCCGCAGCGGGTCACCCACCAGCGACAGCGGCGTGTCGCGGTAGACCAGGCTGACCAGTTCGAGCTGCTTGGCGTGGGCGGCCGGGGCGAGGATGGTCAGGGTGTCCTGGATCAGGTCGCGCAGGTTGAACGGAATGCTCTCCAGCACCAGCTTGCCGGCCTCGATCTTCGAGAAGTCGAGAATCTCGTTGATGATGCCGAGCAGGCTGTCGGCGGATTTTTCGATGGTGCCCAGGTAATCGAGTTGGCGCGGGGTCAGCTCGCTTTTCTGCAACAGGTGGGTGAAACCGAGGATGCCGTTGAGCGGGGTACGGATTTCGTGGCTCATGTTGGCGAGGAATTCGGACTTGATCCGGCTGGCCTCCAGGGCTTCCTTGCGCGCCATGTCCAGTTCGATGTTCTGGATTTCGATGGTTTCCAGGTTCTGCCGGACGTCTTCGGTGGCCTGGTCGATGCTGTGTTGCAGTTCTTCGTGGGCGTTGTGCAGGGTCTCGGCCATGCGGTTGATGCCGCCCGCCAGTTCGTCCAGCTCGTAGCTGCCCATGTTCGGCAGGCGTTCTTCCAGGTTGCCGTCCTTGAGCTGGCTGACCGCGTGCTTGATCTGCCCGATCGGGCCGTTGATCGCCCGGCTCATGCGCAGCGCCAGCAGGGTGGTGCCCATCAGGCCGATCAGGATCAACAGCAGGCTGGCGAACAGGCTGCGGTAGCCGCGCAGCAGCGTGCCGCCGTGGGACACCTCGATTTCCACCCAGCCGAGCAGGCGGTCGACTTCCTGGGGTACCGGGTCGTCGGCAAGGTCGCGGTGACGACCGAACACCGGCAGCAGGTAACGGGTCGCATCGCTGCCGGAGCGTTGCAGCAGTTGGGTGCCGCCACCGGCGGGCGGCAGGTTGAGCATGCTCGGGCCGGCGTGGGCCAGGCTGCCGCGGTCGGGGGAGAGGAACGACACCGCGCGCACGTCGGGCTGTTCCAGGGTCTGGGTGGCGATGCGCTCCAGTTGCGCTCGGTCCTTGCGCGCCAGGGCCGGCGCCACCAGCGGCGCCAGGCTCTCGGCGACCATCCGTCCGCGCTGGAGCAGTTGGGTCTGCAATTCGTTTTGTTGCACCCACGTGAAATAGCCGCCGAGTACCAGCGCCATGGTCGCGGCGGGAACGACGGCGAGCAGCAGTACGCGAGTCCTGATTCCAAAACGATTCAGCACGCCCGATCTCCTGTGTCTGCGCTGCGCTGGAGGTTCGCTGTCGGGCTGTGCCGACAGGACCAGGGAAGAAAACTACCGCGACTGTCGGTGTATTGCACTTATTTGTCTCTGGTCGGGTGAGCCGGCCCTTCTACCCTGGTCTGGTTGCCTGGGGGAGAGCAATGCTCAATAATCGCGCGATTGAGAATTGCTAGCAGCCGCCAATGAATCCCGCCGTCATCCGCAATCCCAACATCCTCGCCATCGAAGACGATCCGGTGCTGGGTGCCTATCTGCACGAGCAACTGGAGCGTAGTGGCTTCCTCGTCACCTGGTGCCGCAATGGTCGCGACGGCCTGGAGCAGGCGCGCCAGCGGCATTTCGACGTGGTGTTGATGGACATCCTGCTGCCGGGCATGACCGGGCTCGATGCGCTGATGCAGTTGCGCGAACGCAGCAGCACCCCGGTGATCATGATGTCGGCGCTGGGCGCCGAGGCGGATCGCATCACCGGTTTCCAGCGCGGCGCCGACGATTATCTGCCCAAGCCGTTCAGCATGGCCGAACTGCGCGTGCGTATCGAAGCCATCCTGCGTCGCGTGGCGCTGGAACGGCGGCATCTGCCGGTGGTGCAGGCGGCCGCTGGCGAACTGGTGTTCGACGACGAGGCTTGCGATGTGCGCCACGGCGGTCAGGCGGCGGGCCTGACCCCCAGCGAATACCGCTTGCTCGACACCTTGCACCGCAGCCGCGATGAGGTGCTGAGCAAAGCTTTCCTTTATCAGCATGTTCTGCAGCGTGGCTATGCGCGCCACGATCGCAGCCTGGACATGCATGTCAGCCAGATTCGCCGAAAGCTCAAGGCCATCGGTTATCACGAGCGGCAGGTCCGCACCGTCTGGGGCCAGGGCTATGTCCTGAGCGCCGGCGAGGACCATTGAGTTGCCCAATCGACATTCACTGTTCTGGAAACTGGCCATTCTCCTGGTGGGTTTCTGCCTGTTGCTGATCGGCTTGAGCCTGTCCTGGGGCCGGCATATGGAGGTGCGCAACGCGTATCTCGCGCCGCAAGCCCGGGCCCTGCTGGAAGCCTATGCCGCCGAAGCCGAGCAGGCCCTGACCCGCAACGGCACGGCCGGCATCGATGCCTGGCTGACCGGCATGCGCGAACGCGAAAGCGGCTTTATCAGCGTGATTGGCCCCGACCTGCAATCGCTCGGCAGCCTGCCGCTGACCGACGCCGAAACCGAACACCTGACCAACCTGCGTGGCGTGGAGCGTCCGGTCAGCCGTCACTCCACCACCTTGCCGTGGATGCGCGTGCCGTTCCCCGGCGACTCGGCCCTCGGCAGCCTGGTGATCGAGCTGCCCCAGCGGCTGATTCCCGACCACTGGAACCTGCTGTTCTGGCGGCTGGTCACCAGCGGCCTGATTCCGGGCGTGCTGACGTTTCTGTTTTGCGTCGGCCTGTACCGCATGTTGATTCGCCCGCTCCATCAATTGCGCGACCAGGCCAATGCCTGGCGCTCAGAGCAGTTGACCGCCCGCGTGGCCAGCGCCACCACCAGCCGCCACGACGAGTTTGGCGAGCTGGGGCGGGCCTTCGATGACATGGCCGAGCGCCTGCAAGGCACCGTGACCTTGCAGCAGCAGTTGCTGCGCGACCTGTCCCATGAATTGCGCACGCCCCTGAGTCGCCTGCAAGTTGCCAGCGACAGCGAGCAGGACCTGCCTGCCCTGCGCGAACGCCTGGGGCGCGAAGTGGAGTGCATGCAGCGCCTGGTGGAGGATGCGCTGCAACTGGCCTGGCTGGATGCCGAGCGGGCGCCGCTGCCGTGCGAGCCAATCGAGGTCCAGGCGCTGTGGGAGATGCTGGTGGAGGATGCCTGCTTCGAAAGCGGCTGGCCGCGTGAGCAGTTGCACTGCAGCCTGGATGGCGACTGCTGGGTGCTCGGCAACCTCAATAGCCTGGCGCAGGCGCTGGAGAACATCTTGCGCAATGCCATTCGTCACTCGCCTGCGTCAGGCCAGATTCGCCTCGGCGGCCAGCGCCAGGGCGAGCACTGGCTGCTCTGGCTGGAAGACGAAGGCGGCGGCGTGGACGAGGCGGAACTGGAGCGGATCTTCGCCGCCTTCACCCGGCTGGATGGCTCGCGCCCCGGCGACGGCGGCTTCGGCCTGGGTCTGAGCATCGCGCGCAACGCCGTGCAGCGCCAGGGTGGGCGTTTGTGGGCGCAGAACAGCGGGCACGGGCTGCGTTTGAACATTCGCCTGCAGGCGGCAAAGCCCCCGGGCGCCGATCAGGAGTTATAGCTATCGGCTATAAGCTCCACACATTGCGTGATATGGAGCCGGGCGGATTGCCGGTATGATAGGCGACCCCGGCAGTCTGGATTGCGAAAACGCCATGACCTTGCAGTACCCCACCATCGCCGATTGCGTCGGCAACACCCCCCTGGTTCGCTTGCAACGCATGGCGGGCGACACCAGCAACACCCTCCTGTTGAAACTCGAAGGCAACAACCCGGCGGGTTCGGTCAAGGACCGTCCGGCGCTGTCGATGATCACCCGTGCCGAACTGCGCGGTCAGATCAAGCCGGGCGATACCCTGATCGAGGCCACTTCGGGCAACACTGGCATTGCGTTGGCGATGGCGGCGGCGATCAAGGGCTACAAGATGATCCTGATCATGCCCGACAACTCCAGTGCCGAACGCAAGGCTGCGATGACCGCCTACGGCGCCGAGCTGATCCTGGTCAGCAAGGAAGAGGGCATGGAGGGTGCTCGCGACCTGGCCGAGCGTCTGCGCGATGAAGGCCGCGGCCTGGTCCTGGACCAGTTCGGCAACGGCGACAATCCCGAGGCCCATTACGTCAGTACCGGTCCGGAGATCTGGCGCCAGACTGAAGGCGGCATCACCCATTTCATCAGTTCCATGGGCACCACCGGCACCATCATGGGTTGCTCGCGGTACCTCAAGGAGCAGAATCCGAACATCCAGATCGTCGGCCTGCAACCCATGGAAGGCTCGGCGATCCCGGGCATCCGTCGCTGGCCCCACGAATACCTGCCTTCGATCTTCCAGGCCGAGCGCGTTGACCGCGTGGTCGACATGGCCCAGAGCGAAGCAGAGGAAACCACCCGCCGCCTGGCCCGCGAAGAGGGCATTTTCTGTGGCGTGTCTTCCGGTGGTGCGGTGGCGGCGATGTTGCGCCTGTCCCGTGAAGTGGAAAACGCGGTGATGGTGGCGATCATCTGTGACCGTGGCGACCGCTATCTGTCGACCGGCATTTTCGACGCGGATCGCTGATGTCCAAAGCCAAACGTAACGGCGGCCTGCGCTTCCAGCCGGCCGGCGGTAGCCGCACGCTCCAGGTTCCTGCGGGCAAGAAACAACGCCTGACGATTGAGCGCCTGGCCGGGGATGGCCGTGGCATCGCCTTCTTCGAAGGACGCACTTGGTTCGTCAGTGGTGCGCTGGCCGGCGAAGAGGTCGAGGCGCGTGTGCTCAATGCCCATGGCAAGGTGGTCGAGGCGCGCCTGGAGCGGGTCTTCAGCCCGAGCCCGCTGCGCCGCGAGGCGCCGTGCCGGCACTTCGCCCGTTGCGGCGGCTGCAACCTGCAACACCTGCCCCATGCCGACCAGCTCGATCTCAAACAGCGCCTGCTCGCCGAACAGTTGCAGCGGGTCGCTGGCGTTGTGCCGGAGCAATGGGCCGCGCCGCTGAGCGGGCCGGAATTCGGCTACCGCCGTCGCGCTCGTGTAGCGGTGCGCTGGGATCAACGCGCGGCGAAGCTGGAAGTCGGTTTCCGCGCCGAAGCCAGTCAAGACATCGTTGCCATCGAAGACTGCCCGGTGCTGGTACATCCCTTGCAGTCGGTGATGCGCCACCTGCCGATGCTGTTGCAAAGTCTGGACAAACCACGGGTGGTCGGGCACGTCGAACTGTTCGCCGGCACCGCGCTGGCCATGCTGGTGCGCCACACCGCCGCGCTGGCCGAGACTGACCTGGCGCGTCTGCAGGCGTTCTGTAGCGAGGCGGGTGTACAACTCTGGCTGCAAGGCGAGGGCGAACCTGCTCCGGTAGAGTCGAATGCATCCCTGGGCTTTGTTCTGGAGCCGTGGAAGCTGGAACTGGCGTATCGGCCCGGCGACTTCGTTCAGGTCAATGCCGGGGTCAATACGGCGATGATCGGACAAGCCCTGGACTGGCTCGCGGTGCAACCTAGCGAGCGGGTTCTGGACCTGTTCTGCGGCCTCGGCAATTTCGCCCTGCCGCTGGCGCAACAGGCCGCCGAAGTGGTGGCGGTGGAAGGTGTGCAGGTGATGGTCGACCGCGCTGCGGCCAACGCCCGTAGCAACAATTTGAATAATGTTCGCTTTTTTCAGGCGGATTTATCCCAACCCTTGAGTGCGTCCGGTTGGGCGGCCGAGGGGTTTTCTGCGGTACTCTTGGATCCACCCCGAGACGGTGCCTACGAAGTGGTGAGAAATATCGCCGCACTGGGGGCAAAAAGGCTGGTCTATGTGTCGTGCAATCCGGCGACCCTGGCCCGCGATACGCTCGAGTTGGTCAAGCAGGGTTACCGGTTAAAA
This sequence comes from Pseudomonas sp. 5P_5.1_Bac1, assembly GCF_025466015.1. Classification (NCBI taxonomy): domain Bacteria; kingdom Pseudomonadati; phylum Pseudomonadota; class Gammaproteobacteria; order Pseudomonadales; family Pseudomonadaceae; genus Pseudomonas; species Pseudomonas sp. 5P_5.1_Bac1. Next base: position 28,777 of record NZ_JANLNX010000043.1, read on the forward strand.
AGGGCCGGGATCCTCGACATGTTTCCGCAGACCGCGCATGTCGAGGCCATGGCGTTGTTCGAGGTGGATCAGCGTCGCTGATCGCCCGGTGTGCGTTCCCTGATCTGGCGGAACGGCACCCGTGTTTTCAAGCGCATCACGGATGCGCTGTAGGGAAAGGTAAACAAAGATGGTACAGGTGAGAGTGCACCAGCCGGTCAACACCGACGGCAGTATCAATCTCGATGCATGGCTGGATCATGTGGTCAGCGTCGACGCGGCGCTGGACCGGCAAGCCCTCAAGGTTGCCTGCGAGTTCGCGCTGGACGTCGAGAAGAAGGGCAACCAGGCGAAGCATTCCTGGGCCGACGGCACCTCGAGCTTCCAGGCTGGCCTGGAGATCGCCGAGATCCTCGCCGACCTCAAGCTCGACCAAGACTCGCTGGTAGCCGCAGTGATCTATCGCGCGGTGCGCGAAGGCAGGACCACCCTGGCCGAAGTCGGCCAGCGTTTCGGCGCGGTGGTGGCCAAGCTGGTCGATGGCGTGCTGCGCATGGCGGCCATCACCGACAGTCTCAACCCGCGCCATTCGCTGGTGCTGGGCTCCCAGGCGCAGGTGGAAAACCTGCGCAAGATGCTTGTGGCCATGGTCGACGACGTTCGCGTCGCGCTGATCAAGCTGGCCGAGCGGACCTGCGCGATTCGCGCGGTGAAAGGCGCCGATGACGAGAAACGCAACCGGGTCGCCCGCGAAGTCTTCGACATCTACGCGCCGCTGGCCCACCGCCTGGGCATCGGCCATATCAAGTGGGAGCTGGAAGACCTGTCCTTCCGCTACCTCGAGCCGGAGCAATACAAACAGATCGCCAAGCTGCTGCACGAGCGGCGACTGGATCGCGAGCGCTTCATCAGCGACGTGATGAGCCAGTTGCAGAACGAACTGCTGGCGACCGGGGTCAAGGCCGACATCAGCGGCCGGGCCAAGCACATCTATTCGATCTGGCGCAAAATGCAGCGCAAGGGCCTGGAGTTCAGCCAGATCTACGACGTGCGCGCGGTGCGCGTGCTGGTCCCGGAAATGCGCGACTGCTACACCGCGCTCGGGATCGTCCACACCCTCTGGCGGCACATTCCCAAGGAATTCGACGACTACATCGCCAACCCCAAGGAGAACGGCTACCGCTCGCTGCACACGGCGGTGATCGGCCCCGAGGGCAAGGTGCTGGAAGTGCAGATCCGCACCCATTCCATGCACGAGGAAGCCGAGCTCGGCGTCTGCGCGCACTGGCGCTACAAGGGCACCGACGTCAAGTCCGGCTCCAACCACTACGAAGAGAAAATCTCCTGGCTGCGTCAGGTGCTGGAGTGGCACGAGGAACTGGGCGACATCGGCGGCCTCGCCGAGCAGTTGCGGGTCGATATCGAGCCTGACCGGGTCTATGTGTTCACCCCCGATGGTCACGCTATCGACCTGCCCAAGGGCGCCACGCCGCTGGACTTCGCCTACCGCGTGCACACCGAGATTGGCCACAACTGCCGTGGCGCCAAGATCAACGGGCGCATCGTGCCGCTCAACTACAGCCTGCAGACCGGTGAGCAGGTCGAGATCATCACCAGCAAGCACGGCAACCCGAGCCGCGACTGGCTGAACTCGAACCTGGGCTATGTCACCACCTCGCGGGCGCGGGCGAAGATCGTCCATTGGTTCAAGCTGCAGGCCCGCGACCAGAACGTCGCTGCCGGCAAGACCCTGCTCGAACGCGAACTGAGCCGCCTCGGCTTGCCGCAGGTGGACTTCGAACGGCTGGCCGAGAAGGCCAACCTCAAGGCCGCCGAAGACATGTTCGCCTCCCTCGGCGCTGGCGACCTGCGTCTGGCCCATCTGGTCAACGCGGCGCAGCAACTGGTCGAGCCGGAGCGCATCGAAGAAGTCGAGCTGATTACCCGCAAGGCCACCGGCTACAAGCCCGGCAAGCGCGGCGACATCCAGATCCAGGGCGTCGGCAACCTGCTGACGCAGATGGCCGGTTGCTGCCAGCCGCTGCCCGGCGACGCCATCGTTGGCTACATCACCCAGGGCCGCGGCGTGACCATCCACCGTCAGGACTGCGCCTCGGTGCTGCAACTGTCCGGGCGCGAGCCGGAGCGGATCATCCAGGTCAGTTGGGGCCCGGTGCCGGTGCAAACCTACCCGGTGGATATCGTCATTCGTGCCTACGACCGTCCGGGCTTGCTGCGTGACGTCTCCCAGGTCCTGCTCAACGAGCGGATCAACGTGCTGGCGGTGAATACCCGCTCGAACAAGGAAGACAACACCGCGCTGATGTCGCTGACCATCGAGATCCCCGGCCTGGACGCCCTCGGGCGCCTGCTGGGGCGCATCTCGCAGTTGCCGAACATCATCGAGACCCGCCGCAACCGCACGCCTTGATACCCGCCGCCCGCTCCGCAGACCGGGGCGGGCGGCGAGGTCTTATCTGCCAGACGAGAGCCGACGATGTACACCCTGGACGATCTGCTGCACCTCATGGCCCGCCTGCGCGACCCGCAATACGGTTGCCCGTGGGACCTCAAACAGAATTACGCGAGCATCGTTCCGCACACCCTCGAAGAAGCCTATGAAGTGGCCGACGCCATCGAGCGCGGCGACTTCGAGCACCTGCAGGGCGAACTCGGCGACCTGCTGTTCCAGGTGGTCTACTACAGCCAGTTGGCGCGGGAAGAAGGGCGTTTCGAATTTGCTGGGGTGATCGACAGCATCACCCGCAAGCTGATCCGCCGTCACCCTCATGTCTTCCCCACCGGCGAGCTGTATGCGCCGCTGGACACCCCGTTGCTGGATGAAGAACAGGTCAAGCAGCGCTGGGAAGAAATCAAGGCCGAGGAGCGCGCGGAGAAAAGCGAACCCGAGCAGCTTTCCCTGCTCGACGATGTACCGGCGGCGCTGCCGGCCTTGTCCCGCGCGGCCAAGCTGCAGAAGCGCGCGGCCCAGGTCGGTTTCGACTGGCCGGGACCGCTGCCGGTGCTGGACAAGGTCCGCGAAGAACTGGACGAAGTGCTCGAAGCCATGGCTGACGGAGACGCGGCGGCGATGGCCGACGAGGTCGGCGACCTGCTGTTCGCCACCGTCAACCTGGCCCGGCACCTGAAGCTCGATCCGGAAAACGCCCTGCGTGGCGCCAATGCCAAGTTCGAACGACGCTTCCGTTTTATCGAGCAGGCATTGCGCGACATAGGTCGTCCGATTGAAGATTGCACCCTCGAAGACTTGGACGCGCTCTGGGGCGAAGCCAAGCGTCAGGAAAAGAACCTGCCCAGCTGCGGCTGAGCTGTTTGCATTAAGTGAGTGAACATCAATGAGCCTTTCCCTTCGCGACCAATTGCTCAAAGCCGGTCTGGTCAACCAGAAGCAGGTCAAGCAGGTCAACAAAGATCAGAAGAAACAGAAACGCCTGGAGCAAAAAGGCCAGGTGGAGGTCGACGACAGCCAGCAGCGCCTGGCCAAGGAAGCGATGGCCGAGAAGGCCGCGCGTGACCAGGAACTCAACCGCCAGCAGCAGGAGAAGGCCGAACAGAAGGCCCGTGCCGCACAGGTCAAGCAATTGATCGACGTGTCGCGCCTGCCGAAGTTGAATACCGAGGACTACTACAACTTCGTCGACGACAAGAAGGTCAAGCGCATCGCGGTCAACGCCCTGGTGCGCAGCAAGCTGAGCAGCGGCTCGCTGGCCATCGTCGCTCACGGCGGGGGTTACGAGATCATCCCGCGGGAAGCGGCGGTGAAGATTCAGGAGCGCGACCCCCAGCGCATCCTGTTGCTCAACACCCAGGTGGAAGAACCGGATGCCGACGATCCGTACGCCGCCTACGTCATCCCCGACGACCTGATGTGGTAACAACGACAAACCCCGCCTCGGCGGGGTTTGTACTTTCTGGGGAGCGGGTCAGGACTTCGTCTGCCGGGTTTCCCAGATTTCCAGTTCCATGCGGTAGTGGTGGGCATCGCTTTCGTTGTGGAACATGCCGACCAGTTGGTCCTGCTGGTGCACATCCCAGATGCGCACGCCTGCGGCCACGCCTTCATGGGACAGTTTCGATTCGTCGCGCTCAGTTACTTTGACAGTCATGTGCAAACTCCAAATCCGGTTAACTGCGGCACTCTGTCGCAGGACTCTTTTATAGGGTTTGTTAGCTGGCTAAGTAAATTAAAAGAGCCATGAAAGATCTTTCATGGTTGGTTGGGGAACCGATATACGCGGACGCTGTGGGGCTTGCCGGAGCGCAGAGCCTTTTCGCCGGCAAAAGAAAACCCGCACAAGGCCAATACCAATCAGTTAACCCTATTGGGGCTGCTTTGCAGCCCTTCGCGAGCAAGCTCGCTCCTACGGGGGGGGGGGGGGGGGGGG